>NZ_JADBSA010000073.1:0-20420 GCF_020246945.1 Microcystis sp. M113S1
CCCAAATGCGTTTAACCGCTATGGGATAGAGAGGTGCGTAGTTCACCCAAGGAGAATTAATCTCTCGAAGTAAAAGTGAAGGGAATTTCTGAAATGGAATTCAGTCTGTCTATATTTGACTATACTTTTACTAACTATATTTAATTTTGGTGTCTGGAGTTAAGTCTCATGCTCAAATATCTGCCTGTTAAATTCCTGCGTTTTTTAGCGATTAGCTGTCTTGTCACGCTAATTTCTCTAGGATTTGACCGTTTACACCCCGTTAAAGCTAATCCCACCCTCATAGCTCAAAATGCTTGGGCCGGGGCCTCCTTCCCCGTGGAAAACTTTCAAACCTATACCTCTGGTTTCGGTTATCGTTCCTCTCCCATGGATGGCAGTCAACAATTTCATGCTGGTTTAGACATGGCCGCACCCTTAGGCAGTTATATTCGCAATTGGTGGACTGGCAGAATCGTCGAATTATCGGATCATACAGGCTGTGGCACCATGATTAAGATGCAATCCGGTCAATGGACACATATTTATTGTCATCTCATGGGTTCGGTTCAATCCGATAGCCGCGGCACTTTTTTGATTGATAGGTCAGGGGGAATCGTCCTTACCCTTGGTCAGGATATACCAGCAGGGGCGCGCATGGCTAGAGTGGGAATGAGCGGACGCACCACCGGACCACACCTGCACTGGGGACTGATGTACGGCAATCAATACGTTGACCCCGCTTTGGTTTTAAATGCTATGTACGGTTCTAATCCTTCGGGTAATAGTTAAGAGAATCTGCGATCGCATTCTGTTCAGAAAAAACATCGCTGCCCAGATTTAGTGAATAACGAGGGACACTGCTAGAATTAAGCTGATCGATTCAGGTATATCCAGATAAAATGCGAATATTAACCCTTGTACCGGGAGGAATTAGCGATCAACTGCTGTTTTTTCCCACTCTAGAAACTCTCCGGCAAACTTACCCCCAAGGCAGCATCGATGTTTTGGTCGAACCTAGGGCAAAAGCTGCCTATCGTCTCTGTCCGCAGGTTAGGGAAGTGCTTTTATTTGACTATCGAGATCAGTACGGATTAGCGGATTATTTAAATATTTTGGGAGTAATTCGGGACCGGGAGTACGAAATCGCCATTAGTCTCACCAATCGTCCTGCTATCAATCTTTTACTCTGGTTAAATGGTGTTCCTAACCGTATAGGCTATGAAAATAATGGCAGCTGGTTCTTATCGGAACAAGTACCCCGGCCAAAGGAAGGCTATCTAGCGGATAATTATCACGATCTGGTCAAAGGGTTAAAGATTGCCCCACCCTGTCCACCTTTAAAAATAACCTTGAATCGGGATGATATCGATTGGGCGGAAATGGAGCAGAAACGCCTCGATATCAAGGATAGCGGCTATATTCTCCTCTACGCCGGCGGTAGCGATCTCAGCATCAGCCAAGGACTGGAAACGGTTTATCCCCTAGAGAGTTGGCTAGAAATTATCCAAGGCATTCGCCATCAACAACCGGATTTGCCAATTGTAGCGATCGAGGGAGATCTGGATGAAGCTTGGGTTTTAGCGCTCAAAGCCATGGATAATAACTTAAAAGTGTCCAGAACGGCCGATATCGGTAAAATGTCCGCCATGATCGCCGGTGCTAATTTATTGTTAGCTACCGAAAGTGTCCCTTTACAGTTAGCCGTGGCCGTGGGAACCTATACCCTCTCTCTGCTGGTTCCTTCGTTGCCTAAGAGAGTTTTACCGAGTGGGGGAGAGCTTCATCGATATATTGAAGCTAATACGGGAAAAGTCGCCGATATTACTCCCGAAACTGTCCTGAAAAAGATTTGGGGCCGGTAAAGAATCGGGTTTCGATCGCTTTTCTCGTGGTCGAAACCCGAAAAAAATCGGCATCAAGGCTCAATTTTGCGATTGAGATAACTGACTTTTCAACGATTCTAGGGAGGCCCAACGACCATCGATGGCAGTATTTTCCGGAAGAAAAAAATCGGGTGGTTGACAATTGGCTCCGCAGAGTTGACGGGGGGGCAAAGTTAGACATAACTGCTCGTATAACCACATTTGCGGTTCAAAATCCCCGTTAGGATCGAGGGTTTCCGAGAGGTCTTCGTAGGCTATTTCTCGCTCTAGAGGATAGGAGTTATCGTAGTCTTTATTTTTGTCTAGCCAGATTAATTCGGAAGTGTTTAATTGCAGACGATGATTATATTGTTGTAAACAGCGATCGCAGGTTAAGGTGACGATGGTTTCTGCTTTCACCGATACTTCCAAAAAGTTGCCCCCATGTCTAACCAGCAAGGTCCCCCGCACTGGTGTCAAGGTTTCTAGACCGGGGATAAAATTATCGATGATGATCACTCTTTGTCGATCAGGAGATTTGAGGAGGTGGGGGATAAAAATAGTTTCCATAGATAACTCCTGTATCATTTATCGGTTATCGGGTCAACTGCGTTAGCTACGAGTTCCTTTATCAGCTTATCGCAGCCCCGACCTCTAGAGACATAGACCAGTCCTAGACTGTGGGAAGTGGGGTGTATTTTCAGTGAACAGTGAACAGTAAACAGTAATCAGTGAACTGAAAACTCACATCTGATAACTGATAACTGATAACTGATAACTGCATTTGACAGGCTGTCTGTTGATCGAGCGAGAAAGTTTCCTCAGAATTGGGAGTATATGCACAAAGATACTCCTATGTCAACGGTTTTGAAAAATTTTCTGCCTCACCTCGGTCGATTGCTTATTGTTGCACTGCTCTGTTCGCTGGTGCTGGGGGGATGGCCTCGGCAGGGAAAAGCGGCTCAATCAGTACATTTATCCTACTGGTTGCGATCGGGAATTGAACAACTAGAGGCGGGTAATTATCAGCAAGCTTTGCAGGATTTCAATCAGTCGATCGAACGGGAAAATAACTTGGCCCTAGCCTACAGTAATCGCTGTTTAACTCAGATTTATTTGCAGGATTATCTCCACGCTTGGCAGGACTGCACCCGCTCTTTACAACAGCAATCCGATAATTATCTAGCCTATTTCCATCGGGGTTTAGCTTTTTATCGTTTGGGAGATTATCCACAGGCGCTGACCGATTATAACCAGACTATCCGGTTAAAACCCACCTATTATCAAGCCTACTATAATCGGGGTTTAGTTCAGGCGACCATGAAAAATCATCCCCTTGCCCTAGCTGATTTTAATCAATCCTTGCGTCAAATTACTAACTGGCAACCCGACGCTTTAGCCACTATTTATAATGATCGAGGTTTATCTCATTTAGCCCTCCACAATTTTACCTCAGCCAAAGCGGATTTTAATCAAGCTCTCCGGTTAAATAAAAATAATGCCTCAGCCTACTATAATCTAGCTTGTACCGCTCACCAATTAGGTGAATACGAGCGCTCGATCGCCGATTTAAATCGGGCGATTGCCATCGATCCTTTTTATGCCGATGCTTATATTAGAAGGGGATTACTGCGGCATCAATTGGGTTATTATCAATCGGCTTTAGCGGATTTAAATCAAGGAGCAAATCACCTCTATCAACAGGGATTGCACCACAATTATCGGCAAATCCTCGCCCTAATCGAGCAGATTCACCAACAGTTACTTTCCTTACCATCTCCCATTGTTTAAAAGAGTGATCAATTTACAGAGGAAAGCGCTTCATGGCTGTGACGGCGAGACGGGCATTATCTTTAAGGACTTGGGAAACTCGGGGAATTTGGGGAATTTGCCAGAGAACATCGACGGTGCGCCGTAATAATCGCACTAAATCTCCCTCATCGAGGCTAGTATTTTCGCACAATTCCGGCCAGGATGTCCCCTGGGCCCAACGGGAGGCAATCCCCATCAGTTGGGTTTCTAACCAGACGGGAATAGTGATATCGTAGCGAGATTGAGCTTGATAGAGTAAACGGCGAACTTCTCGCAGACCGGGGGAATTTCCCTCTCCTTGCCGCAAAATATCGATAACTTCTGGCACAGGCGGGTAATTGCACCAAGTATCGGGGCGAGGGGGTTCCGTAATCATGGCGCTGATGGCGGCGGCTAGCTGGCTAGGAGTCAATCTGTCCAAATCTCCGGACATCATCGCTAATCCTAACCAGAGTTCATTTTCCCCGCGAATAGTGGCCGCCGCTTCTCCGAGGGGAGTGGGCAAATAACCCTCTAATGCTTGGAATTCTCGCAAAATCTCGATTAGATTCAGAAATTCTTCCCAGTAGTAGGATTTACGGGATTGTTGTTTCTGGTATTTAATCTGGGCTTTGTGTAACTGATCGCGAGCAATCTCTCGATCGTAGTATAATTTCATCAATCGCCCCGGATTTTTGCGTTTTTGCAGGGGATGAGCGGCAATTTGACTATTGACAATTTCAAGTCTTTGTGATTGTGTTTCCAGTTCCGCCACTGGTGGGATGCCTTGCACTTGTTGGGGGATTAAATCGGCGATCGCCTGAGTATTTTCCTCACCCTTGCGCCAACCCCCTAGGGAAACTGCTTCCAGGGAAGGGGGTATTAGTTCGCCTAATTCCGCAGGAGAGAGAAAACCTCGATCGATCTCGCTAATATCGGCATAGGCGGCTAAATACCAGCGATTATCACTGCCTAAACAAACAAGGGTTCGCACTTGACCTGCCCCGTGCAGGGTATTGACAAAGATAGCGGGGACGGGGACGGGAACCTTAATATGTTTGCCCTTGAGGTGGAGGATAGTTCCGACGGGAATATTCGGCAATTTTAGATGTATTTCCTGTCTTTTCTGTGCTTCTGACTGACTAGCAAGGATTTTATACAGTCTTTCTTCCTCCCGCAGTCTTTCCCGTAGCTTTTCGTAACTGAAGACCTGCTCCCGTTCGATACCGGCTAATTCCATATCCAACTTAGCTAATTCGGTGGTTAAGGCGGTAATCTGTTGTCGTTCGGGGCTTAACTTCAAACGAGCGAGATATTCGGCGAAACTGCGCTCTAAGAGGTCTTTGGCCTCCTCTAGACTGTGTTTTTGCAGGAGATTTAAGACCATGCCGTAACTGGGCGCAAAACAGCTTTGCAGGGGTTCCGGTTGGGCGGTGGCCAGAAAAGCCGCTTCTTTTGCCCCTTCAAAGGGCGTTTGTACTGTCACCACATGGCCCACCGCATCCATTCCCCGACGACCAGCCCGGCCAGCAATCTGAACAAATTCCGAGGGAGTCAGCATACTATGGCCATCATCGGTGCGTTTGGAGAGGGCCGAGATGACGGTGGTGCGGGCGGGCATATTAATCCCGGCCGAGAGGGTAGCGGTGGCAAAAACCACCTTAATTAAACCGGCTTCAAAGAGTTGTTCGACTAATTCTTTCCAGAGGGGTAAAATCCCGGCATGGTGAACACCACAGCCCCGGGTGAGGGGTTCCACTTGGTCGGCGCGGACTAATTGGGAAGCACTGGCCAGGAATTCAAACAGTTGATTTTTCGTCTCGGAGTCGGCGGTTAAGAGGCGGAGGAGTTGATCGTCGGACTGGGGGTTATTAGCGAAAAAAGCCAGTAATTTTTGGTGTAGGGGCGGATTTTCGACGGCAAAGAAGGAAAGGGTCAGTTCTTGCAGATGGGGATTATCTTCTAGGAAGAAAATGAGTAAACGGTAGTAAATGGCTCTAGCTTCTTCTGGATTAACGAGATTAAGGTTTTTTAGCTCTCGAATCGCCTGATCGCAACCTTTGCGGCTGAAAATGACGTAAATGGCCGGGAGCATATCCTTGTCCCGCAGAGTGGTGACAATGGAGGCGATGGTGGGACAATCTTCTCGTTTTAAGCGTCGGGGTTTGCCTTGGCCGACTTTTGAGCGTAGTTTCGGGTTAACTTTGCTCTGTTTTGGGTCGAGCAGCGGGAATAATCCCTCTTTATTGGCGAAATAAAAGCGCAGGGGGACGGGGCGAAAATCGGAGTTAATTAGCTCACAGCTGGAGGTCTGCTTATTGTCGCCGGGTTGGGGCAGTTGCCGCACCCAGTTAATCCAGTCGGTGAGTTCTCCGGGGTTGCCGATGGTGGCGGAGAGGGCCACTAATTGGATACTAGGGGGACAGTAGATAATTGATTCTTCCCAAACGGTGCCGCGACCTCGATCGCTGATATAGTGACATTCATCGAGAACTAGGGTTTCCACGTTTTCTAGGGAAGTGCCTACCTCACCGATCGGGGTTTGATACAGCATATTGCGAAAAATTTCTGTAGTCATGACTACAATTAATGCTGAAGGATTGATCACCACATCGCCGGTAATCAATCCCACTTCGGCAAAGAGCAGCGGGGAATCCTCATCGCCATCGGTGGGGGTGCGACCGAATTTTTCTTGAAAATCCCGGAATTTTTGGTTAGAAAGAGCTTTCAGGGGAGTGGTGTAGAAAACCCGTTTGCCCCTTTCTAGGGCGCGATAGATAGCGTATTCTCCGATTAAAGTTTTGCCGGAACCCGTGGGAGCGCAGACAACCACTGATTTACCGGCAGCGAGAGCGGCGATCGCCGAGTGCTGGAAGTCGTCGAGTTTAAAGGGAAAAATGGTTTTGAGATCCAAAGAAGTAGGGTTAAGGGACTCTTTCACGTCAAGTCTAAGAGGAGAAATTTTTTAAATTGTGGCTATTCTGGCTGGCTTTTTTTATTCTAGTCGAAAAAAGCGGACTTCTAGAAACTAGGGACAAGCTTAACCTTTGGGGGTGATGCCCAATACCATCATACTTCATTTTTATCAGAAATGCTGTAAGCTAAGAGGTATTTAAACCGCTTATTCTTAGATTAGCCGAATCTCTCCCAATCCCTTTACTGTTGACTGTTGCCTCTTGCCTCGTCTGGCCCAAGCAATTTAAATTACGAACAGCTTATCACTAATAATTGTATCTCTATTTTCTCCTTAACTTGATTACTTATACTTACTGATGATGATTAAATTTTCTGCTGAAGACTGTCTAGTTTTAGTTGTTGATGATGTCGGCAAAAATCTCCAATTAGCTGTGGGTATTCTTGATTCTGCTGGTTATGCCACCAGTTTTGCTAGTAGTGTTAAACAGGCAATAGAACGAGTAAAAACTGCTAATCCTGACCTAATTCTTCTTGACTTAATGATGCCAAATATGGAGGGAATAGAACTTTGTCGAAGACTAAAAACTGACAATTTATACGCTCATATACCAATTATCTTTGTGACAGATAGTAAGGAAAAAGAAGATATTCTCAATGCTTTTAATTCTGGGGCTGTGGACTATGTAAATAAACCCTTTTATAGTTGGGAACTGTTAGCCAGAGTTAAAATTCATCTAGAACTAAAAAAGACTCAAGAAGAACTGAAAAATATCAATTCTCAACTAGAAAAGCTAGTCAGAACTGATAGCCTAACTGGGGTAAATAATCGTCGAGAGATTCTCCACTTAGGGGAGAAAGAATTTCAACGATGTCGTCGTTATCATCGTTATTTTTCGGTTCTATTCATCGATATCGACCATTTTAAACATATTAACGATACCTTTGGTCATACCCTGGGAAACAAAACTTTAATTACTGTCGCTGGGGCAATTAAAACCTGTCTGCGTCAAGTGGATAGTTTTGGGCGCTTTGGGGGCGAGGAATTTGTCGCTATTCTCCCAGAAACTAATCTTGAAGATGCTACTACCACAGCCCAGCGCATTTGTCAAGTAATTAACAAGTTAAATATTGAACTTGATCAACAAAAAGTGCGAGTTACTGCTAGTATCGGTGTGGCAACATTTAGCCCTCAAGATAATAATCTAGAAGAGGTGATCGAGCGGGCTGATCATGCCATGTTAGCCGCTAAAAATCAAGGCAGAAATCGGGTTATTGTAGGTAAAACAGTATGAAAAATTTGTTATTTATTCTTGGTTTTTTGCTCTTAGGTGTAGCCCCAAGTTTTAGCGCCGATCTCGATACGATTATACGCCGGGAAAAATTAATTGTCGCTGTCAAAAATAATCTCCCTCCCCTCGCTTTCCTTGATTCTCAGGGCAATCTGCAAGGATTGGAAATCGACATCGCTAAACGTCTAGCTGAAGAAATTCTCGGTTCTGACAGTGCTATTATTCTCAAACCCGTTAGTAATCAAGAACGTTTACAGGTGGTTATTGATGATCGGGTGGATTTGGCGATCGCTCGTGTGGCGATTACTCCCGCACGTCAGCGCTTAGTGGATTTTAGCCCCTTTTATTACCTCGATAGCAGCGGTTTTGTGACGAAAAACCTGCTATTTCAGCGTTTAGAAGACCTAGCTAACTCTAGAATCGCCGTACTCAACGGCTCGACGACAATCGCCCTTGTGCGTTCCCATTTACCTAACGCTACCCTGCGCGGGGTTGCTTCCTATCAAGAAGCTTTAAATTTACTGGAAACGGGGGAAATAGACGCTTTTGCGGCTGATAATAGCCTTTTAACCGGTTGGGTGCAGCAATTCCCCAATTATCGTCAATTACCGATCCAGTTGGGGGCGATCGCTCTAGGAGTCGTTCTCCCTAAAGGTTTACAGTACCAAAGTCTCCGAGAACGCGTCAATCAAGCGATCGAGCGGCTAGAATCCACCGGCTGGTTAGTAGAACGGGTGAACTATTGGGGCTTACCCCTGAGAATTCGGGAAATGGGGAGATAGGGAGATAGGGAGATAGGTTGTGGGGTGTGGGGTTGGGGTGTGGGGTGTGGGGAGATGGGAGTTTTTTGCTGTGAGCAATCAATGAACAGTAATCAGTGAACTGAAAACTGAAAACTGAAATCTGATCACTGATAACTGATAACTGATCACTGATTACTGACTAAATCCTGCTATAATCTGATTGAATAAGTATAAAAATATTAATTGCTCGATCGCTAATTATGGAAGATACCCTGCCGCTTATTTACGTTTCTGGATTGCTAATTTTCGTGATTGGTTTAGGAATTTTTGTCATCGTGCAAATCTTTAAAACCCGTCGAGTAGAAGGAACCTTTAACAAGCTACAAAAGAAATTGCAAAAAGAAAAAGGTACAGCTAAAGAATACTATGAATTAGGGAGTCTTTATCTTGATAAAAAACTCTATGTTCAAGCATTGAGTTTACTACAAAAGGCTTTAAAAATCTCTGGGGAAGAAAGCATCGAACCAGAAAATCAAGCTCTAATCTACAATGCGCTCGGTTTTTCCTATTTTGCCCAAGAACAATTAGAATTAGCGATTCGTAACTACAAAGAAGCAATTAAACTTTATCCTCAATATTCGATCGCTCTCAATAATCTTGGCAATGTTTACGAAAAGAAACAAATGGCTAAAAAAGCTCTCGAAACCTACGAAGAAACTCTCAAATTTGATCCTAATAATACCGTGGCGAAAAAGCGAGCCGAATCCCTGCGTAAACGCTTCGCCGAATCGAAATAGTTTTGACGACTATCAAATTCTTTTTAGAGAGCGAAGAATCTTCGCTCTCTTTCTTTATTTCAAGCCATAAAACAAGACAATTAAAACTGGGGTTAAAATCGTCAAAATTAAATTTAGGGGCGCACCCAAACGGGTAAAATCGAGGAATTTATAGCCCCCGGGTGCATAAACCATGGTGTTAGTTTGATAGCCAATCGGTGTTAGATAACTATTAGAAGCAGCAAAGGTGACAGCATACATAAAAGCCAAAGGATTTAAACCCAAAGTTTTCGCCACTTCCACGGCGACGGGAATCATTAAAACCACGGCGGCGTTATTAGAGAGGATTTCGGTTAAAACTGAAGTAATCAGATAGAAGAAAACTAAGATCCAAAACCCTGAAAGATTGCCGCCGATAGCCACTAAATTATCCGCCAACCATTTAGTCGTTCCTGAGTTATCCATGGCAGTACCCAGGGGAATTAAACCCGCTAATAAAAAGATAATATCCCAACGAATGGAACCATAGACTTCCCCCGGTTTTAGACAGCCAGTAATTACCATTAAAACCACCCCAACTAAACTGGTGACGAGAATCGGTTGAATATCAAAAGCGGCAATAATAATCACCAACAAAGTAATCATTAAAGCAATAATGCCCTTATCCTGTCGCAATGATTCAATTTCTTTCTCTTCTAAAACTAATAATTCTCGCGTGGTTTGTAAACCAATAAAACTCTGTTTTGGTCCTTGAACCAAGAGCAAATCGCCAAACTTTAAAGGAATTTTTCCTAATCTTCCTTGCAGTAATTCTGAACCACGCCGAATCGCCAAAACCGTGGCGTTATAACGCTGACGGAATTTCAAATCTTTTAAAGTTGTCCCAATTAAACGGGAATTAGAGAGAATCAAAACCTCGGCTAATTTTTCCTCACCTGTAGTAATTGTCGATTCAATATCTTCTTTCTGAAATTTGACATCGGCAAAGATTTCTAAGCCTCGTTCATCTTTAATTTTTAATAGTTCTTCCCGACTACTGTGAACGATTAAAATATCGCCAGCATTGAGAACTTTATCAGCTAAAGGTTGGGACAAATGTACCTTATTTCTGATTAATTCCAACACATCAAAATTAAACTTTCTTTGTAGTCCACTTTGGGATAAAGTTTGACCGATAAGATTAGAACGAGGGCTAATAATTACCTCACTCAGATATACTTTAGAACCATAATCATCTTCTAAAAATTCCCCGGTGGAAGATTTGCGATCGGGTAGTAATTTCGGAGCAAAAATTGTTAAATAAATCAAACCTGCCAAAAAAGTAACTACTCCCAAAGCAGTGAATTGAAATAAACTAAATTCCCCATAACCCAGCTTGGCAGAAATACCACTAGCGAGAATGTTAGTAGAAGTTCCCACCACGGTAATCATCCCCGCTAAAACCGTCGCGTAGGAAAGGGGAATTAATAACTTAGAAGGAGAAATTTTTTGTTTTTTACACCAATCTTCAACGATGGGTAAAAAGATTGCCACCACTGCCGTGTTATTAATAAAAGCACTAATTGGCCCCACTAATGCCCCTAGGACAAATACCTGTTGGTGGGGATTTTTTCCCCCCCAAACCAGCAAGCGATCGCGAATTACTTGAATCACTCCCGTGCGGGTAATTCCAGCACTAAGCACAAACATCGCCATCACCGTCACCGTGGCAGAATTACTAAATCCCGCGATACCTTCTTCGGGAGTAACTAAACCCAAAAGAATGAGGACAATAGCCACGCATAAAGCGGTTAAATCTACTGGTAGCCATTCCGCCACGAAAGCGACTAAAGCAACGACTAAAACCGTTAAAGTCAGAATAATTGGTGTTGGCATTGATTTATTTTTTCGTCATGAACCAGCGAATAAATAACTTCTCCAACTCAATCCAAACAAACATTAAGGCACTAAATCCAAAACAGACTAATAATTCTGTGCCACTAATCCATTGAGTGCCGAAGAAGTTTTGTAGGGGAGGAGCATAAATTAACAACAATTGTAGGATCGTTGTCAAGCCCACGGCGGCGATAATGTAAGGATTAGAGAAGGGATTCATTTGCACCGCTAACTGGGTATGGGAACGCACCGCTAAAGCATGACCCATTTGTGCTAAACAGAGGGTAGTAAATACCATAGTTTTCCAACGTCCAGGATCTCCGATTTCGGGGGTTGCCTGAGTATATTGGTAAGCCCAGTACATCATAATAATGGTGAGAATGGCAAAGACGATGCCGATGCGAATCATATACCAACCCAAACCGCGGGCGAAAATGCTTTCCCGGGGGCTAAAAGGTGGACGTTTCATCACATTAGGTTCGGCGGGTTCCATTGCCAGAGCAAGAGCCGGTAAACCGTCGGTGACAAGGTTCATCCAGAGGATTTGCAAGGGAGAAAGGGGTACACCGCCTAAACCGAGCAGAGGAGCCGCTGCAATCGTTAAAACCTCGCCAATATTACTGCCGAGAATGTATTTAATAAAGCGCCGAATGTTACTGTAAACCACGCGCCCTTCTTCAGTGGCAGCGACGATGGTGGCAAAATTATCATCCAGCAAAATCATATCACTGGCTTCTTTGCTGACATCGGTTCCGGTAATGCCCATGGCGATACCGATATCCGCTTGTTTTAGTGCCGGAGCATCGTTCACCCCGTCCCCCGTCATGGCGACGAATTTGCCCCGTTTTTGCAAAGCTTGGACGATTCTCAGCTTATGTTCGGGAGAAACACGAGCATAGACGCTCACACCATCTACCTCTCCCTCTAGGTCATTCTGAGACATTTTTTCTAATTCTTTACCCGTGATTACTCGCTCCCCGACAGCAGCAATGCCCAATTCAATGGCGATCGCCTTGGCCGTTAGTTGGTGATCTCCGGTAATCATAATCGGACGAATTCCCGCTTGACGACAGAGAGCAACCGCTTCTTTAACTTCTTTGCGGGGTGCATCGAGCATTCCCACCAATCCCAACCAAACCAGGGATTGTTCCTCACTATCTTCTTTTTCCACTTCTGGCACTTCTGTCATCGGTTTATAGGAAAAACCTAAGACTCGTAGGCCATTACCCGCCATTTCGTCATTTTGTGCCAAAATACGGCTTCTTTGTTCAGCTGTTAAGGGTTGACTTTCCGCCCCAACTTGGATCAGAGAACAACGTTCGAGAATTAATTCCGGTGAGCCTTTGGTAAACATTAAATAGGCAGAATCCCCCAAACCTAACTGGGCATTCTCACAGATTACTGACATTCTCTTTCTTTCGGAAGAAAAGGGAAATTCGCCTAAACGAGGGCTTTTGGGTGCTAATGCTTCCCGATATAGTCCTCCTTTACCCGCTAACGTCAGTAAAGCTCCTTCGGTGGGATCGCCTAAAATTAACCATTCTTGCTCTTTATTTTGCAAAAGTGCATCATTACACAGCACACAAGCCGTTAAAATTGCCTGTAGTTCGGGATCACTTTCACTAGCACCACTAAACTCACCGATGGGCGCGTAACCTTCCCCCGTGACAGTAATTGTCTGCGCGGAAGTATTAACTTTCTGTACCACCATTTTATTTTGAGTTAAAGTTCCGGTTTTATCGGAGCAAATCGTCGTTACCGAGCCTAAAGTTTCCACTGCCGGCAATTTACGGATTAAAGCTTGTCTTCTCACCATTCTTTGGGTTCCAATTGCCAAAGTCACCGTCACCACTGCCGGTAAACCTTCGGGAACAACGGCCACAGCCATACTGAGGGAAGTTTCGAGGAATGATTCAAAAAACTGCCAACCAAAGCGAATTACACCGCCAAGGACGACTACCGCCACTAAAGCTAGGGAACTACTCACTAAAACGTTACCTAACTGCGACATTCGCCGCTGTAGGGGAGTTGGTTCACTTTCTACTCCTTGCAACAAAGCGGCGATTTTCCCGATTTCCGTATCCATTCCCGTCTTGGTAATCGCCACTTTACCCCGCCCCTGTACTACTTCAGTACCCTGATAGACGAGGTTAATGCGATCGCCTAAAGAGGCATCTTCCAGTAAAACCTTCTGTGCTTGTTTATTCACCGATTCCGCTTCACCCGTGAGGGCAGCTTCGCGGATTTGCAGGTTTTGTGCTTCTAATAATCTGCCATCGGCGGCAATTTGTACCCCCGCTTCCAGTAACATGATATCCCCGGGGACAAGTTCCTTGGCCGCCACTTCAAAGGTGCTACCATTACGGATAACCCGGACTTTCGGCGAGGATAACTGCTTAAGGGCTGCTAAAGCCTTTTCTGCCCGACTTTCCTGGAAATATCCTAAAATACCGTTTAAAATAACAATTATAAAAATAGCGATCGCGTCTTTGGGAAATTCCCCTTTTTTCAGGTCCAAAACTGCCGAAACCACCGCCACGGCAATCAGCATCACTAACATAATGTTAGTAAACTGTTCCCATAAAATCACTAACGGGCTACGTCCCCCCGTTTCTTTTAGTTCATTTAACCCGAAAATATCCTTTCTTTTAACAATTTCCGCCTCTATTAAGCCGGTTTCCCCATTGGTTCTCAGTATTTCTAGGGTTTGTTCGCCAGTTAAATTATGCCAAGCACGATTATTCTCTATTTCCGAGACTTGGGGGGACGTAGTGGGAAAAGTCATAGCGATTGATTGAAGAGGGTGTACGCGTGAACTAAAAAGGTGAGCGAGTTAAGCTAATTACATATCACAATATCAGTTATCAGTTATCAGTGAGCATTGGGGAGAAGGGTATGGGGTGTGGGGAAGTGGGGAAATGGGGAGGTAGGGAAATGGGGAGATGGGAATTATGAATTATGAAGTGGGGGGTGGAGAAATGGGGAGATGGGGAGAATAAATAAAAATAATCTCCTGGTTTTTGCCTTCTGCCTGACCCCACTCTAGTACTTTTTCAGCAGAACCTATATAGAGTAAAATCCCGTTTGTCGGAATAGGTAGATCCTTAAGGCTTTTCCCCTCCACAGTACCGAGCGTGCAAGTTTCCAAGCACTCGGCTCCTGCTGTATCAATTACTCCCATTGTGTATAATCGTCTTACATAGAGCGTATAACTCATTGTCTAAAACGAGCTTTCAGGTCTTTATCTGGGGGTTTCCAACCTTAGATCCCCGTTTGTGTCCATTAGTGAAATACCCATCAATTCTAACTTATCACGGAGTTCAGACTTTCTACTCTGGTTTCATTAACGTTTCAGCCTCTCTTACGTCTGCTCCCCTTTTGGGTACGGGATTAACCCTTATCTGGCGGGTTATGTATTCTCCTTGGTTTTCACCATGCCAGCTTTCGCTTCTTAAGAGAGTCCCATCACCCCAAGGGATTGGTACGCCTCACGGCTTCCCTACAGTAAAACTGACCTTGTGGTGGTTATCACGTTTCGCTAAGTGAAGAACTATCTGATTTAGCCTGCATTATTCACCAACTGCCACAATCCTCATTATGAGGACATCCTACAAAACAGACTGTTTTTTAGCTAGATCGCTAGATTAATTATTTGGCAAGGCTTTCGAGGATTTTCCTCAATCTTCATGAATAATGCAGGTTAGGTTATCTCTATAGTCCGAGGGCAAGGTATCTGCTCACTGTCTAGACTAAAACAGTTTTCTTTTGCCCTGTACCATTTTGGTTAGAATATCTCAACCAGATTTCACTCTTCTGGAGTCACGAACCTTACGAGATTTTGCTTTTGCCAACCCTGTCAGATTTCCCCTTGCCCCCTAGTCGATTCTGGTTATCTAAAGGTTAGGCGTTTTCTCTGGCTGTAAGACAACCTTGTTGCCACTGTTGCCTCTGAGAATGGAGACATCCACGATACTAGGATAAGAGTGACGGCACTCTACTTCACTTTTAGCGACTTCGTGTCGCACAGTCTAAACTCCAGTTTTGACCAAAGTGCATGGATTTTGAGCTTCCAAATGTCAGATTCTTGCACTTTATCGTTTTCAAAATTGCTGAAAGCCTTGCTTGGCAAGAATTCTACATTCATTCAGCAAGCCCTAGATAGCGAACAACCTAGCTTAGCTCATAAATGTTAACTATTTGGAAATTTAGAATTAGCCTTTTCTCAAATCAAATCCTCAGATTTAAGAGAGGAAGAACTTATCAACAGTTCATAGGGATAGTAAAGAATTAACAAACCTTCTGAAAAACTAGAATTGGGCGGCATGAAGATTGTAGATTGTTTTTCATTCCAAGTCGGCAATTTTTGGTCAACAATAAAGCGTCGTACCTGCTCTCTCTGTTGTGATGTCAGAGTCTCAAATGAGATAAAACGTCTCACTTGCTCTTGTTGTTCGGTGGTTAGCGTATCATCTAACGAAACAAAACTAATATTTTTGTTGATTTCGTATTTAAAAAGTATGTCCATAGAGGTAGAATGGTACATTGGCCAGAAATTTGAGCCAATATATGTTTTGTCCTTAGGGTGGTTTACATTATACCAATATATTAAAACTTTTCTCTCCGGCGAAAAATTGGGATTAGCTGACAGTACTTCATACATTTTTTCGTGTTCGACCTTAGCTAACTGCGACTTTTCTCGCATCTCTTGAAATACTTCAACATGAAAAAAGCTATTAGCTAATAATAAAATAATAGAGATACAAGTAACCAAAGATTTCAGCTTAAAAAAACGAAAGTTCAGATTGAGTATTGCCAGAATCAAGGCAGGCAAAACTAATCCAAAAGGGAAAAAAGTTCTTGCAATAAGATTGCTACCAGACAATATAGTTGGAGCTAAGACAATGCCTATTGTAATTGGCAGAAAAATAATTACAAGAATAATCTTCAAGAAATCTTTTTTTTGTATTGAATAGAATAATAAAATTACCAGCAATACTGGAATTAATATTTCATTAAGTTTTATTAAAAAAAAACGAGAGTGTATATCTCCTAGCCAAAAACTATCCCCAGGATTTAATGATGACCGAATACCATTACCTAAGAATGAATTAAAACACTCAATACCATAAAAAAAATAATCTTGAAAAGTTTTTAAATCACGTCCTCCCCACAATTCTATTCTTGTAATTCTAGTTTTTCCATGAAAAGATAAAAGTACATGAAGGATAATGTGGTAGGCAAAAAATCCTAAAATTGTCGCACAAAAATATTTGCTATAAAAAAAAAGTTTACTTTTCCATAAAAATTTTTTCTCTTCAAATACATCAATAAAAAACATCAAAAATAAAACCATTAGGCCAAACGTAAAAGTTATCTGATATATCCCTAGAACTATCACCGTAATTAGAGGTACAAAAAAAATAATATACTTATTTTTTCGATAATAGTAAAGTAAAAGAATAATAGCAAAGTTTGCAATACTAAAAATAGAAGAATAAAATTGAAAAGTATAGAGCATCAGCAAAGAGGAATTGAGAGAAAGCAGAGCTAAAATCAGTGCAAAATATCTCTTTTTACAATTCCACGATAATGTAATTATAATTGAAGTATAAATACTGAAACCAACAACTAACAAAGAGGTAATATGAGTATTGAAAAAGCCGGACAAAAAAGCCATAATAAATGATGAAATAAAGCGACCTTCTGCGATTGTCTTTGCCCAAACCCAATTAATTTTTTGTTCAGGACCTAAAGGGTTAATGAAGTAGATGTCTTCACAACAATTAGGAGTAGTGCCTAAAATATAATTAAGAAATATAAAAAAAACATAAAGTGAAACTAAAAAGACTTGGATTTTATAGTTACCAAATAACAACATGATTTGGTTGCTGAGTGGATTAATTTTTAAGTACTTGAGCGGTGACATAAAGAAAAGACTGAAATGGGATTACAGCAATTATAGCCGGAACCCAAGGTAAAGAGTAGCCTAAACGACAAAAATACTTCTTTTCATAAGGCTCTTCCTAGTTAAGGGGGATAAAAGATGCTTATATCCTTTGCCACAAGGCTTAGAGCGTCACAATTACCGCCAAACCGTATCCTGTAATACATTTTCAACCCTAAAGTCAGCAGAGCCGTCTCCGCCTTAATTGGAGGCCATCATATTTTCATGCTTGGCGGTGCCAACTTTGGCATCGGGACTGTCTCCTGTCTTCTCGATAATCCGAAAAAAATGTAACGAAATGTGAAGTATAATAGCGAATGTGATAAAGACAAGACATTAGAGAGTAGATAGGAAACGATGCGAGTTGCGATCGCTGGTGCGGGACTAGCCGGATTATCTTGTGCGAAATACCTTGTCGATGCGGGACATACGCCCATCGTACTGGAACGTCGCGATGTATTAGGGGGAAAAATTGCCGCTTGGAAAGATGCCGATGGGGACTGGTACGAAACCGGTTTACATATCTTCTTTGGCGCTTATCCCAATATGCTGCAATTATTCCAAGAATTAGGCATAGAAGATCGCCTACAGTGGAAAGAACACTCGATGATCTTCAATCAGCCGGAAAAACCGGGGACTTATTCGCGGTTTGACTTCCCAGATATTCCCGCCCCAATTAACGGTATTGTTGCCATTCTCCGCAATAATGATATGTTAACTTGGGAGGAAAAAATTAAATTTGGACTCGGTTTAATTCCTGCCATTGTTAAAGGACAAAGTTACGTCGAGGAGATGGATAAATATTCTTGGTCGGAATGGTTAGAGAAACAAAACATACCGCCTAGGGTAGAAAAAGAAGTGTTTATCGCTATGTCGAAAGCCCTAAACTTTATCGATCCTAACGAGATTTCCGCCACAATTCTACTAACAGCCCTCAACCGCTTTTTACAGGAGAAAAACGGCTCAAAAATGGCTTTTCTCGACGGTTCACCCCCGGAAAGACTCTGCCAACCTTTAGTCGATTACATCACCGCTAGAGGTGGAGAAGTGCGCTTAAATGCCCCTTTAAAAGAGATACTCTTAAATGAAAACTGCACAGTTAAAGCCTTCTTAATGCGCGGTTTAGACGGTGGGGAAGATTATCTTTTTGAAGCCGATCTTTATGTGTCTGCGATGCCTGTAGATCCTTTAAAAGTTTTACTACCCAAACCTTGGCAAGAAGATAAATTCTTTCAAAAATTAGAAGGATTAGAAGGGGTTCCCGTCATTAATTTACACCTCTGGTTTGATCGCAAACTAACCGACATCGATCATTTATTATTCTCCCGTTCGCCCTTACTCAGTGTTTATGCTGACATGAGCAACACCTGTAAAGAATACGCTAACCCCGATCGCTCGATGCTAGAATTAGTTCTCGCTCCCGCTCAGGATTGGATTAGCAAATCCGATGAAGAAATTATCGCCGCCACGATGAAAGAACTAGAAAAACTCTTTCCTCAACATTTTACTGGCGATAATCCCAGTCAATTGTTAAAATATCATCTGGTGAAAACTCCCCGATCAGTTTATAAAGCCACCCCTGGCCGACAAGCTTATCGACCTTCTCAAAAAACTCCGATCGAGAATTTTTATCTCGCCGGTGACTATACCATGCAAAAATATTTAGGAAGCATGGAAGGAGCCGTTTTATCGGGGAAATTAGCGGCAGCAGTGATCAGCAAAGATCACCCCGCAGCACCGCTAAACCCGAATAAAACCCAATCTACACCAGTGTCCAGCGCTCGTTAATTCTCTGGCTAGGGACTAATGACGAAAATGGCCTTGAGTGAGACAATGCTATATCATTAGCCACAGTTCGCCGTTAATCTAAGTCAATCATTCCGCCCCAGCAGAATGCTCCAATTGCCAAAACCGACCCACCCCACCAAACCCCTCGTCTCCCTTGCGGAGTCCTACGAACTCTGTCGCCGGATTACAGAGAAGTATTCCAAAACGTTTTATCTCGGTACTCTCCTGATGCCGAAAGCAAAACGTCAAGCGATCTGGGCAATTTATGTCTGGTGTCGTCGTACCGATGAACTGGTCGATGGACCCCAAGCCCGGTTAACTACACCTGAAACCCTTGATTTATGGGAAAAACAGCTAGAAACCGCCTTTTCTGGGGTTGCCCTTGAGGATGCCGATGTCGCTCTCGTGGATACTCTAGAAAAGTTCCCCATGGATATCCAACCCTTTCGGGATATGATCGCCGGGCAACAGATGGATCTCTATCGCAGTCGTTATCAAACCTTTGATGAACTAAAACTGTACTGCTATCGGGTGGCGGGGACGGTGGGGTTAATGTCCAGCGCGGTGTTAGGATTGGAAGATGGCGATCGCTCGGCTCCTTGGCGGCGCAATCAAAGCGTCTATATTCCGCAAGAAGAAGCGATCGATCTCGGTATTGCCAATCAATTAACCAATATTTTGCGGGATGTGGGGGAAGATGTCCATCGTGGGCGGATTTATCTACCTTTAGAGGATTTAGAGCGTTTTAACTACAGCGAAGACGATTTACTCAAAGGGGTTAATGATCACCGTTGGCAGGCGTTAATGCGCTTCCAAATTGAGCGCGCTCGTTATTACTACGATTCCGCCGAAAGGGGGATTCGCGCCCTTAATCCCGATTCCCGTTGGCCGGTTTGGGCGGCTTTACTGCTTTATCAAGGCATTTTAGACGTAATTGAAGCAAATAACTACGATGTCTTCGCCCGTCGTGCCTTCGTGCCTTTACCCAAGAAAATGCTCTATTTACCCGTGGCTTGGTTGCGATCGCAAGCGTTATAAAAATTCGACGGGTTTTGCTGCTTGCCGACTCCACCCGTCGAGTCTCAACTAGGGTTTGCGGCAAAAAGTTTTTCGCGGGGGCAGGGTGTGGGTTGTGGGGTGTGGGGTGTGGGTTTTCAGAGCGATTTAGGAGTCACCAACCAGAAAAGTCCGGTTTCCGTGCAGGGAACATCTCGATCGCTTTCGTAAACCACAAGACTGTCTTGCCGATCCAAAACTAACGCTTCTCCTAGACGGACGTAGGAGATAAACGGGACAAGATAGCGGACGACCGGCTCATCGAAAATTTTGGGTGGGAAACCCCGCCGTTCTAGGTTGGCTTTACGTTAGAATTAAAAAGACCGTCTCGAAAACCAAGTGGGCGGACAGCACCTTGAAAACTCGGCTTAGGGGGTTGCGTTCAGAAAAGCTTGTCC
>NZ_JADBSA010000074.1:0-4470 GCF_020246945.1 Microcystis sp. M113S1
AGACTTTTAGACTTTTTGTCAATCAAAAAGTACCAGGCATGGGAGTGATCAGGGGGAAAATTCAGGTACTTTTTCCCTGAAAATTAGGTAGTTGACCACCTGAAAATCGGTAAAACCCATCCCCCAACCCCCAACCCCCACCGAAAAACTTTTTCAGCAGACCCTATTTATTTCCACTTTTGCCTTTTGCATGAGTGCCTTTTGCCTGTCCTCATAAGTAGCCTATACTCAACGGATTTAGTATGATTGGACAGTCAAACAACCCCACGCGCTTTTTGTTGCTCTACTTTGGGGTAGGATTCAAGAGCGCTGTTTAGGGATAAATGACTGTTCGTCTGCGATATTGTCTAGTTTTTGAGCGTTTTTTCCAGCTGGGCTACCCTTGCTTTCTGTTGGTTCAAATCGGCTAGTTGTTTTAGTAATTGTTCTCTTACTTCATAGCGATAGGCAAAAAAATGCTCACCTATCCCTAGGGTGGCTAGATACTCTTCTACCAGACGGGGCTTGACCCAAGCAATCACCGCCAGTTGCCACCAGAAACGGAACCGCGTCGGTCGGACAATCCCCTGCCGCCAGAGCAAGGAACGGAACAATTGCCACTGTTGCCAATCTAATTTACGGTTCGATTTGCCGCGCCATCCCCCCATGATCAGGAAATGGTTGAAGGTTCGTTTCAGGTAGTTAACAGGATCGTAGATTTCCCAGAAAGCGTCGATGTATTCTTCGGTAATCTCTTCCACCGGGCGAGTTGGCTCAAAGTTCATCATGGCTCCCTGATGGATAGTGCCCATGCCATCCACCAGACGACCTTCCCGTTGCAGGCGATTCCACAGGGCGGTATTTTTCAGTGCCTGGAGCAGGCTAAACTGCCCCTGGGGAATACTCGCCTCCATAATAAACTCTTTGATCCGCTGCCCTGCGCCCGGTTTCTCATTGTCAAAACCGATAATGAAGCCTGACATAATCTGCAGCCCCACGCGGGTAATTTTGTGACAGGATTCGATCAGGGATTGGCGGGTGTTTTGAACCTTGTTAATGCCCATTAAGCTATCGGTATCTGGGGTCTCAATCCCCATAAACACCAGCACAAAGCCGGCCTTGACCATTAACTCGATCAGTTCGCTGTCTTCGGCCAGATTAAGGGAAGCTTCCGTAATCAGTTTAAAGGGATACTGGTGTTGTTCCATCCAAGGGATCAACTCCCGCAGAAACACCTTGGCATTCCGCTTATTGCCAATGAAGTTGTCATCCACCACAAAAATGTAGCGCCTCCAGCCCAGTTGGTATAACGTCTCCAACTCAGCCAACATTTGTTCTGGGGTTTTGGTGCGCGGTTTGCGGCCATAGAGGTTGATGATGTCACAAAATTCGCATTGAAAGGGGCAACCGCGAGAAAACTGCACGGTAATCGCCAGATAGGCATCCAGATCTAGCAGATCATAGCGGGCGATCGGTGTCATGGTGACATCAGGTTTCTCACTGGCTCTAAAGACACCACTCGGTTCACCCCGCTCCAGGGCCGCCAGGAACAGAGGGATTGTCAGTTCTCCTTCATCCAGAATCAGGTAATCTGCCCCAGCTTTTTGGGCAACTTCTGGATAGGAGGTGGGGTAAGGCCCACCCACAGCCACTTTTTTACCCAACTGCAACCCTTTGGTAATCAATTCTTGAAAGTCTTTTTTCTGAATGATCATGGCGGAGATGATTACCAGATCGCACCACTCCCAATCCGAAGCCGTTTCCAATCGGACATTGCGATCAACCAACCGGATTTCCCAATCCGATGGCAACAGGGCTGCCACCGTAATTAAACCCAGAGGCGGATTGGTTGATCTCAAGCCGGCTAGATCTAAAGTCTCTTGATAGGACCAAAAGGAGTTGGGCATCAGCGGCCACAGTAATAGGGCTTTCATTCAGGTGTCTCCAACGAAGAAGCTATATGCTTTACATACTAGCTACAAAGCCCAAGTTGATCAAGACTTTTTTAACATCTTTTTTTAGTAATAAATTAGTTCTAAATAAATTGTAAAAAAAACGCAATTTTTTCGAGATTAGCACAATTAAATGCACGATCCTTGCTAAAAACTCGGTTTTTTTCATTTTTATCAACGCGCTGTAGGGGCTGTCTGCATCTTTTGGGTATTTTTGGGTAGGTTTAATAAAAAATTCTGATTTTGAAAAACCCTCTTACAATTCGCAAGCACCGAAGAGTAATGATTTCGTTTTAGTCCCTAGAAAGTCTGTTTTATCGGCAAAACACCAGTTACTAGACATCTACACAATGACTATTCTGGTCAGGTAAAGATAAGCGTAATTACACTATTTTTACCGAATTAGACAAAAAATTTTCTCCTATCAATTTTCGTCTTTATGACAAGCGGGAGGGAAAAAATAAGAACGATGACTTGAGAGAAATGGTCAAGGAGGTGATGGAATGGGGGTAGTCCCCTCATCCATAACTGGGGACAGGTAAATCTGTGGTATTATTTGGGCGATCGGATAGTTTAGGTTCCTATCTCTTTAGATTTAAGCAATATTTATGATGCCGAAGTTGCTAAGACATTTATCATGAGTCAACCACCAGAAAATATAGTTTATGTCTCTTTAATTTTGGACGATGAATAAATTCAATAACTGGTAATTATAGTCAGATTTATGACCAAGATCAATTATAGTCAGCTAGTTGATCCGATTAATTATCCTAACTTAGGAGAGGGACAATCTCGCAGATAGCCAGTCAATCATCCTTGGATGTGATTGTCTGGTTTTAACTAATTGCGGTAAAATTAACCTAAATCCTCTATCGGCAAATTCGATGACTTCCTTCACTACTTCCCTGGCTCTTTTAAGTCAATTTAAATTGGGAGATTTAAACTTAGAAAATCGTCTTGTGCTTGCTCCCATGACGCGAGCGCGAGCCGGAGAAAAACGTCTGGCCAATGAGATAATGGCCGAGTATTACCGGCAAAGGGCCAGCGCAGGATTAATGATTACGGAAGCGACGGTAATTTCTCCCCAAGCTAACGGTTGGCAAAATACCCCCGGTATCTACACCGATGAACAAGCGCAAGCATGGCAAATGGTGACAAAAATCGCCCAAAGAAAAGGAACACCAATGTTCTGTCAATTGTGGCACTGTGGTCGCGCTTCTCATCCGAGTTTTCAGGAAAATGGGGCTTTACCCGTTGCCCCTTCCGCAATTAAGATTAAGGGGGAGTTGCATACACCCATCGGCAAACAGCCCTATGAGACCCCTAGAGCCTTAGAAACCGAGGAAATCCCCGCAATTGTCGAAGATTACCGCAAGGCCGCTCAGAGGGCAAAATTAGCGGGGTTTGATGGGATAGAAATTCACGGAGCTAATGGTTATTTAATCGATACTTTTCTGCAATCGGCCACTAATCAGCGTCAGGATAAGTACGGTGGCAGTTGGGAAAATCGCTATCGTTTTTTACACGAAGTAGTCGAGGCAATTTTAACTGTTTTTCCCAGTCATCGGGTGGGGGTGCGTCTATCTCCCAATGGGGTTTATAATGACATGGGTTCCGAGGATTTTCGAGAAACTTTTCTCTATGTTGCCCAAAGATTAAATGAGTATAATTTAGCTTATTTGCATCTGCTAGATGGCTTGGCTTTTGGTTTTCATGAAAAGGGTCAACCGATGCTTTTATCCGAGTTTCGGGCTGTTTTTAATAGTGCTTTAATCGGCAATTGTGGTTATACCAAAGAAACTGCTGAAGCCGCTATTCAGTTAGGAGATGCGGATTTAATTGCTTTCGGTCGCCCCTATATCAGTAATCCCGATTTGGTGGAAAGATTCGCCAATAATTGGCCTCTTAATCCCGATGCCCAGATGAAAGATTGGTATTCTTTTGACAAGGAAGGTTATATCGATTTTCCCAGTTATAAACCCTAGTTATACTAAATCCAGTTATTAAAGACTGATTATCTATTCCTCCTTTTGCCTCTTGCCTCTTGCCTATCCTGAAAAAATAGCGGCATGGGCGGGAATGGCACTGAAAACGGCACAAGTCACCGCAGGAAGGCAAAGGGCTTTTAGCAGTTGATTAGTCATTTTTGATTGATTGCAAGTTAATGTCCTGGTTAAGAATGGGTAAAAATTGCTGTTTATACCCCATAAATCATTGCTTAATAGTAATAAGCATCATAATCCTACCCCCCCCCGAATTTGTCAAGTATTCTCCGTTTTTTATTGATGAATCGGGAAAAAAGCCCATCAGGGAGAGAGTGGAAGGGTTCGCCAAGGAAACATCTTAAATTAATCAGTAATGATTAGGATTGCGCTATTTTAGGGGTTAGGGGGGAGGCAAAACGTCCTAATCTTAGCGGGTACTGCTATAAAATAAGAGCATGAAAACTGACACGATTTTTTATCAACTCTTTCAATCATTCCCCTCTATCTTCTTTGAATTAATTCAACTCCCTATCAACGAAGCCAATAACTACCGC
>NZ_JADBSA010000075.1:0-10387 GCF_020246945.1 Microcystis sp. M113S1
AAAACTTTCTAGGAAATAAGGTTGAACATGAGATTTTTTCGACTTGTTCAAAGTGGCCGGAGGGCATTCGGACACTGAAAACGGACGTGGAGAAAGTGTCAGACTTAAGCAATTAAGCATTTTTCGGTGAAGCGTCAACCCCGTTCAGCGACCACCCTAAAAAAGTGGCGTGGTGAGGAATCGCCGTCCGTTTTACGGCGGCGAGGATGTCAATTCAATTAACTATTCCCCAAAGAATTTGTATCGCAATTGAAGTGGGTATTCAAAGCGGCACTTTAGCTATTGCTATCACTGCCGGTTTATTAAAGAATCCCGATCTAGCCATTCCCGCAATTGTCTATAGTTTATGGATGTATGCCAGCGCTTTTATCGCTGTTTATTATGGTCGCAAAAAAGCAGCTTTGGCAAAATAGGTAAATGGGGTGATAGGATATAGCTAAAAACTGATAACTGATTATGTTAATTGGTAAATATTTAAGCCTAGAAGAATTATCTACCTGTTCCCAAACCTATCAAAAGTATGCAGCGCAAATCGATCCCTACCCAAAAAATCCTGAAACGATAACCGCTTGGCAAAATCTCGCTCACTTTATTATCGATCCAATTATTGATAACTTTGGTCGAGAAAAATTCCAATTAACCTACGGATTTTGTTCCAATGATCTGAGAAAACTTCTCCAAAAAAAAGACCCAATCACTGGCTTAAAAAACGGTAGAATCGATCCCAGTTGCGATCAACATTGCGCCCACGAAATTAATCAAAAAGGTCAATATTATTGTCAGCGATTGGGGGCAGCCTGTGATTTTCGGATTATCGATTTAACGAGCGATCGCCTGATCGATTGGATTTTAACCCAAAAATTACCCTTTGATTCTCTCTATTTTTACGGAATTAATCGCCCGATTCATATCAGCTATGGACCCCAACATAAACGAGATCTATGGACTTTTACCCCTAAAGGAACACCAACTAAAAAAGGTTTACAATCATGGTTAGAAGCCGCTAAATCTATCGATTCTGAAGCTAAAAAATCCCCCAAAATCGGGGGATAACCAAGACCTAAAACCGTCTTCTTTTAGATTTCTGGCTCCAGATCTTCCTCGTCGTCCTCATCGGCCGGTTCCGTGGGGAAAGGAACCGAACCCATGTCTAATTTATCCCGCAATAACTTCTCAATTTCCGCCGCTACTTCTGGCTTTTCTTCGAGATATTTAACGGCATTATCGCGACCCTGGGCAATATTTTCGCCATTATAGCTATACCATGCCCCTTTGCGAGTAACTACGTTCGTTTGTTCGGCGATATCGAGCATACAACCCACTTGGGAAATGCCTTTACCGAAGATAATATCAAATTCAGCAATCCGGAAAGGAGGCGCAACTTTATTTTTAGCCACCTTAACTTTAGCCCGAATTCCGTATTCCCCTTCCGTGCCTTTTTTCAAAGTTTGAATGCGACGGATATCTAAACGTACCGAGGCATAAAATTTTAAGGCCGTCCCCCCGGTGGTCACTTCAGGATTGCCGTAGGTGACACCGATTTTTTGCCGCAGTTGGTTAAGGAAAATCACCACACAACCCGATTTACCAATATTACCGGCAATTTTTCGCAGGGCTTTACTCATCAAACGGGCCTGCAAACCCACCTGATTATCCCCCATTTCCCCTTCAATTTCCGCCCGCGGCACTAAAGCGGCCACCGAGTCGATGACAACGATATCCACGGCCGAAGAACGCACTAACTGGTCAACTATTTCTAAGGCTGCCTCCCCTGTATCCGGTTGTGCCACCAGTAAATTATTGATATCTACCCCTAAATCTTCCGAATAGGTGGGATCTAAAGCGTGTTCCGCATCGACAAAGGCTGCCACTCCCCCAGCTTTCTGCACTTCTGCGATCGCATGGAGGGCTAAAGTGGTTTTTCCAGAACTTTCTGGCCCGTAAATTTCGACGATGCGGCCTTTCGGTAGGCCGCCACCCAAAGCCATATCTAGGGTTAAAGCACCACTAGGCACGGTTTCTACCCGCATCCGGGTCGCGTCTCCCAAACGCATAATCGAACCTTTGCCAAAGTTGCGCTCGATTTGATTTAAGACTAAGCCTAAGGCTTTATCTCGATCAGGATTACTTGTCGTTGTCGCCATTAATTTTGTCCCAGTTTTCTTAAGTAGTACAGTAGTATCTAAAGATTGTAGCCTGTTTTGATCTTGATCACCAAAAAGTTAGAGACTTTTTCCAGAATGGTGATCAAAAATCAAAAGTTTTGATTTTTACAGCCAAGGTCGGCTCAACTGTTCTAATTGCGTCACCTCTCGCGCTTCTAAACTCCATCCTAACGCCCCAGCATTTTCCCTCGCTTGGGCCGCAGTTTTTGCCCCCGGAATGGGAATCACATCCCCTTGGGCGATTAACCAATTGAGGGCCACTTGTGCGGGGGTTTTTTGGTATTTTGCGCCCAATTCTTGCATTACCCTTAAAATTGGGGCTATTTTCTCCAAACCTTCTTTTTTGAACCGCGAGTCAACTTTTCTGGCTCCATCGGGCAAATTCTGGCTTTCTGGGCTATATTTACCCGTCAGTAGTCCTTGAGCGAGGGGGCTGTAGGCGAGGATGGTGACACCTAATTCCTTGGCTGTGGCTAAAATTGCCTTAGTTTCTATTTTGCGATACAAAAGCGAATACTGCACCTGATTGACCGCTAAGGGAACCTCTTTTTTCGCCAAAATCTGGCTTGCTTGACGCATTTGCTCGGCGGAATAATTACTTACACCCACTGCAGCAATACGGCCTCGTTTTACTTCTTCAGCTAGGGCATTCATTAGGGTTTCTTGGCTAATCAGGAAGGTGAAGGGCCAATGTACTTGGTAAAGGGTAATTTTATCGGTTTTTAGACGGTTTAAGCTCTCTGTAATGGCATTATGAACCGCATTCGCCCCAAATCGCCACGGTACGGGGGCAAATTTGCTGGCAATATCGATGGGAATATCAGTCTCTTGAGTAAATTTTCCTAAGAGTCGTTCCGATTCCCCCAGTCCATAGACTTCGGCAGTGTCAAAAAAGGTGATTCCTGCCTCTACTGCCGCTTTAAAGGCCGCTTCTACCTGACTAGCTCCGTATTCCTTGCCATAGTTCCAGAATAGTTTATCTCCCCATGCCCAAGTCCCAATTCCTAAGGCACTGACGGAAATTCCTGTTTGTCCGAGATTAGCGGTTTGTCTAGTCATATTCCCTACAAAGAATGACAGCGTTTCCCATTTAAAGATGAAGTGTAACCCATATTTGGTCTGACTCACCATTAACCCCCTTTTTTGATTCCGGGAAATTCGCACCCATAAGTAATGGGAAAGGACTTGACTTTGCCGGCGACTTGCGCTATGCTTTTCTTATAATGGGAATCTGTGCAAAATTTTTAAAAACGCACTGATTTCCATTATGAATAAAATCTTTTAAAAATATTATCTCAAAATCTCCCGACAAAAGCAAGCAAAATTTCGCCCCTAATTGTTAAGTTTTGTTAACAAAGAAATACAGAGATCAGCAAGGTAAAAAAATCGAAGTCTCTTGCTGATCTTGTTTGTCGCTTAACCTATGATTAGGTTAGGCGAATTTTGCGCTTTGACTAATTGTTAGTGCTAACTTCTGTGGTTTCAACAATTGCCGTCGGTTGGCAGGGGGTAGGTGGAAATTTCTCTGGCAAAGAGAAGCCTAAAAATGATGCGATCGCAATTATCGTGCTGGTAATTTTGGCAAGACTGACAAGGTCTTCTCTGTACTTTAACCAATATTTATACATAATCATCAATCCTTTTACTTAGGGGGTGAACTATCTCTAGATTAAAAAAATTCTGATTATTTGTCGTTACTCAAAAGTCATGAAAATGGTACTTTTTTTAGGTACTCTCAAGTAACCTGACAGGGTACTGAAAAGTAATCTTAAGTCCTGTTACCTATAAAAATAATGATAATGAATGAACTAAAAATGACTGAAATTGAAACCCTTTCTTGGTTTGAATTAGAAAGACTGGTTAATGATCTGAAAAAAAAGCATACAAACAAGGGATTAACGGACGTGGAGACAAAAATATTAAAAGGTATTTTTGATGATAAAACCTATGCTTATCTAGCAAAAGAAATTAGGACAGAAGAACAGTCAATCAAGAATGCGGCTTCTAGTTTATTTAAAATCTTGTCAGCGCAAACAGATGAAAAGATTGGAAAGAGTAATCTGATTACTGCTTTGGCAAGGTATAGAGATAATTCTCAGACATTTGATCATAACAATAAACCTCAACCTCAGCAATCAGATAAAGTTTTTGAATTAGTTATTGAGGTAGATATAGACGACCTGACACCAGAGAAAATTGATAAGATTAACAACCTTATTCAAAAAATCGCCAGAGACAACACGATCAAGCCTATTATGAAACTTAAAGGCAGTATTCGGCTATTTTTAGAAGGTTCGGAAGATGGACTACAGCGCCTAGCAGATTTACATCAATCGGGGGAATTGCAAGCCCTTCTCAATGAACTTAAATCAGACGATATACCCGAAATTATCGTCAAAAAAGCAGAGTTCACTACAGATGCAAAAGTTATTGAAAAAGCCGAATTAATTAAGGCAATTCGAGAGGGAACAATCGATAAGACAACTCTACAACAAGTTGATTTAAGTGGGGCTATCCTGATTGTGGCTGACCTGAGTGAGGCTAACCTGAGAGGGGCTAACCTGTGGGGGGCTAACCTGAGAGGGACTATCATGAGTGAGGCTAACCTGTGGGGGGCTAACCTGAGGGGGGCTATCCTGAGAGGGGCTAACCTGATTCTGGCTAACCTGAGTGATGCTGACCTGAGTGAGGCTGACCTGAGTGGGGCTATCCTGAGTAGGGCTAACCTGAGTAGGGCTAACCTGAGAGAGGCTAACCTGAGAGAGGCTAACCTGATTCAGGCTAACCTGATTAGGGCTAACCTGAGAGAGGCTAACCTAGTATGGGCTAACCTGAGTTGGGCTAACCTGAGTTGGGCGGAAGTTGAAAACGCTATCTTTATCGATGCAAGGGGTATCACTCCGGAACAAAAACAGGATTTGATTCGACGAGGGGTAATTTTTGGGGATACTTCTAACGATCGCAGTAAAGCATTAGTTTAAAACAGCCTTTGATCTCCACCTTCAGCAGAGATTTAGGTAGGGTTGGCTGAATAAATGTGAAATATAGACGAGGTAAGGGGTTTGGCGGCCTGTTTGGCCCAGCAGCTGCAAGATTTTCAAGCTGGTGGCTCAAAAACCTTCCCTAATTAATGGGAAAAGACTTGACTTTGCCGGCGACTTGCGCTATGCTTTTCTTATAATGGGAATCCGTGCAAATTTTTTTTAGACGCACAGATTACCATTATGAATAAAATCTTTTAAAAATATTATCTCAAAATCTGCCGACAAAAGCAAGCAAAATTTTGCCGATAATTGTTAAGTTTTGTTAACAAAGAAATACAGAGATCAGCAAGGTAAAAAAATCGAAGTCTCTTGCTGATCCTGTTTGTCGCCTAAGCTATGATTAGGTTAGGATAATTTTGCGCTTTGACTAATTGTTAGTGCTAACTTCTGTGGTTTCAACAATTGCCGTCGGACAGACATTGCTAAGATTTTTGTCAATTGTTTTCGATAATCTTTCTAAATTTTTCTCCTGTTGAGCCTATTTTAAGTAGCTGGTTATAATTAAATTAAAAATGGATTTTAGGTTCGATCCCCCCTGCCCCCCTTGATAAGGGGGGTGCCGATAGGCGGGGGGATCCCCCTTGATAAGGGGGTGTCGATCCCCCCTGCCCCCCTTGATAAGGGGGGTGCCGATAGGCGGGGGGATCCCCCTTGATAAGGGGGGTGTCTGATAATTTTTAATGCCTACCTACTTATGACAATACTGTTGTCAACTTTCTCTAATTAAGATTAACCCACCGCAAACCCTGTATATTCTCTGACTAGGGGTTCATGAAAGGCTAAAACAATATCTTCTTTAGGAACGCCTAAATTAACTAATTCATTGGCAATTCCTACCTCAGTGCCATCATGTTGTATCCAGATTTTACCCTTTTTAATATCGAGATGCAAAACACAACCATGATATCTTCGTCTATTTTTCCAGCCAACATACATCAATTGATAGTGATCGCCAACTGTATCAAAAATCAATTGTTGTTCAATCGGATCTTTAGATGAACCTATCTGAGAATATTCAGTAATGACTTGCTTGACATAGTGACGATATTGTTCTAATTTTTCCATTCGACAATTACCTCCCCAATCGGATCATAAATAGGGTTTGCGGCAAAAAGTTTTTCTTGGGGGTAGGGTGTGGGATGTGGGGTGTGGGGTGTAGGGTTTTACCGATTTTGAGGACGTTCGGGGAAGACTTCGACGGTAAACTCAGCCGAATCGCCGAACGGTCTTCACCCCGACATTTGTGATAAAATCGGCCTTGTCTTTCTTCTGCCAGCGCGACGCCGAGCGACGGTATGTTGAGCTTATTTCCCCCCTTTACTTTTTACTTGGTATAACTCGTGCAGGTTTTCATTTATCATACTCCCGAACTTACCCCCGTCCATACTCTACCCGATTGCGCCGTCGTTATCGATGTTTTAAGAGCGACAACCACGATCGCCACTGCCCTCAATGCCGGTGCGGAAGCAGTGCAAACCTTTAGCGATCTGAAAACCCTGATGCAGGTGAGTGATAGCTGGCAACCGGAAAAACGTCTCCGGGCAGGAGAAAGAGGTGGCGCGAAAGTGGAAGGCTGCGATCTGGGCAATTCTCCCCTCGATTGTACCCCTGATTTAATGAAAGGTCGTCGTCTGTTTATCAGCACCACTAACGGCACTCGCGCTCTGCAAAGAGTGGAAGAATCCCCGATCGTGATCACTGCGGCCATGATCAATCGGCAAGCTGCCGTTAATTACCTATTGGATAAGCAGCCCGATACCGTCTGGATTGTTGGCTCTGGTTGGGAAGGGGGTTATTCTTTGGAAGATACGGCCTGTGCTGGAGCGATCGCCGATGCGCTACAAGAACAATCGGGGCAAATGGCGATCGGGAATGATGAGGTTATTGCCTCGATCGCTCTTTATCGTCAATGGCAAAATGATCTTTTAGGAATGTTCCACAGTTGTAGTCACGGTCAGCGCCTCTTGCGTCTCCACTGTCAAGAAGATTTAAAATACTGCGCTAATATTGACTCTCTTGATGTTTTACCGATCCAAAAAGAACCGAGCATTTTAGTCAAACTTTAGACATTACTACCCACAGAAAGGGTCATCCGTGCGGGTAGGATCGATGCTCCTACCCGGATTCCTTTATTTATAGTTTACCGACCATGACTATCGATTCTTTACTGCAATCTTTTCAGCGTTTTGGGGTTAATCTCGGTTTAGAAAGAATAAAAAATCTGCTGGAGATTTTAGGCAATCCCCAAGATAAAATTCCGATTATTCATGTCACGGGAACTAATGGCAAAGGTTCAGTTTGTGCCTATCTATCCTCTATTCTCAGCACTGCTGGTTACAAAGTCGGACGTTATATTTCTCCCCATTTAATTCATTGGACGGAAAGAATCTCTATTAATGGCGAAAATATTGAAACTGCGACTTTAGAAAACCTGCTTAAGTATATACAATCGCGTATCGATCCCCAGCAGGAAAGTCCTACTCAATTTGAGGTAATTACTGCCGCTGCTTGGCTGTATTTTGCTCAGGAAAAGGTGGATATTGCCGTGATGGAAGTGGGTTTAGGAGGAAGATTAGATGCTACTAATATCTGCGCTCAACCTTTAGTTACTGTCATCACTTCTATTAGTCGGGAACATTGGCAAAATTTAGGTCCCACGGTTGCTGATATTGCCGGGGAGAAAGCGGGGATATTAAAAGCGAATTGTCCGGCAGTTATCGGACAATTACCGGAATCAGCGCAGGGGGTAGTTAGGGAGAGAATCAAGCTGTTAAATTGTCCGACGGTATGGGTAGAAGCTGCCGAAAAAATTGCTGATAATCGCGCTAAATATCAAGGGTTAGAATATCCTTTATCCTTAGCGGGAGATTTTCAATTAACTAATTCTGCTATAGCGATCGCTGTTGTTAATATTTTACGTCAGCAAGGTTGGCAAATTAGCGATGAAGTCGTGCAAGAAGGAATGGCAAAAACTCGCTGGTTAGGACGGTTACAAACCGTTAATTGGTGTCAGCGAGAAATCTTAATAGATGGCGCTCATAATCCTGCTGCTGCTATTGGTTTAAGGCAGTATGTAGATAGTTTAAAAGCCCCAAAAATTATCTGGGTGATGGGAATTTTATCGACCAAAGATCATCGGGAAATATTCCAAGCTTTATTAAGAAAAGGCGATAGTTTATATTTAGTTCCTGTGCCAGATCATAGCAGTGCCAATCCTGAAACATTAGCGGAATTAGCGGCTTCAATTTGTCCAGAATTATCTCACCTAGAGACTTGTTCCGATGTATTTTTAGGACTAAAAAAAGCCATCCAAGAATCTGCCGATAGTCAGATAATTCTCTGTGGATCGCTTTATCTAGTCGGTTACTTTTTAGGGAGTTTGTTTCAGGGAAAATAAAACATCAATTTTACTGGTGGTTTTATCAGGCATAGTGGCAGTAATTCCGATCCCGCGTACCGATTCTAAAAAGGCTTTTGTTTCCGGGGTTAATTCCGTGGCAGGAAGATTATTAATTCCTCCCGCTTTAGCGATAATTTGCTCCACATCGATGAAGAAATAACCGAGATTATTCTTGGGTAGATTAGCGGTAGATACTCGGAAATTCTCACTTTGGCTAATCGGTTGATTCGGTTGGGGTTGATAGGGAATTCCGACGGTCATTTTTAAGGTATCATTATTAGGCCAAGCATAGGTTAAAATCGCTTGTTCTTCCGCTTTCCATTCAGTCACATCTTCACCGGAAATTTGACTGTTTTTTATGGTGATAACAGGAACAGTTTTCACCAATTGATTTAACTTCTCGATGGTAGTTTTTGCCGCTTTATGATCGCCGGTTTGCCAGATCATCATTCCCCCAAAACCTAACCCTCCCAGCGCTTGCTGGTTGGGGATAATTCCGAAAGCAAATTCTCGATCCATCCAGTTAAAAACTTCTTTATCCGCGTCAAGGGTTGCCATCTGAAAATTCTCACGGATCTGACGCAGAAAAACTTGTAATTCTGGGTTAGTTTGGGACTGTTTTTCTACTTCTTCCCATCCCTGTTTAAGATTATTACCGCTCCAGACTGCGATGGTATCTCCGGGGAAATAATTTAAAACTTGATTTCTGCTAGGGGAAGGTAGGGTAGAAATAGTTTCAGGAGCAAGTTTAGCCACCATTTGTAATTGTAATCCCGTATCGGTGACACCCACTCCCGCGACAATATCTTGAATTTTTGCTAATTCTTGCCGACTTTGGGGGGATAAATTAGCATCTGCTCCCAAGATTCCGGCATAATCATCGATATAAATTGTCGCTAGGGTATTGGGTAGGTTGAGGGATTGGGAAAGCAGTTTTCTCACTTCTGGTTTACTGCTAAAAGATGGCTGTCCTCGGTAGGTATCGATCGCCGATTCTAACACCTTTTTATCGTAGGATATCAACAAAAAATCTCCCGCAACGGCAGTATAAATGGTGGTGTTATCCTGCCAATCTATAGCAGTAATTTTAATATCTTTGTAGTCACTGGTGCTAGTTTTGCGATTAACTTGTTGTCCTAGTTTTTTCTCGAATTCCGACGCTTTAATTTTATCTTTGATCCCGATAACCGTTAAGATTCCCGATTCCCCCGGTTTAGTTGCCGGAAGAAAAGCAAAGCTGATACTACCGATCCAAGGTTCGATATCCCGTTGATAATCAATCTTATCGGTGAAGATATTTTTTTGTAATTCTTCTAGTCCTTGACTAACCGCAGTTCGTGATTCAGGTGTACCATATTTAGCTAACACTGACCAAGCTTTTGCATCCGTGGAGACAAAACTACTAGCAAAGGCAGTTTCTGGGATAACTTTTGCCGATTCTAAGGGGGTGAATCTTTGCCAAGGTAGTTGTCCTCGTAGATAAAGATAGACACCTCCTGCGGTTACTGCTGTTAGTCCTAAGACGACTAAACAACCGGGTAAAAATGATTTTTTTGACATAGAATTGTGGTTTGGTTAAAAAGTTCAATACTTGGCGATCGATTTGTCTCTGGTTGTAGTCTCTAGATCAGTCCTATTGGGACTTAGGCGTTTTCGGTCAGCAAAAAAGGCTCAAACCATTACGGGACAAAGGGTTAACCTCGATTTATGATTTTCCTTGATATATCTGGGTTTCAGCGATTTTGGGCTTGGTCGAAGTAAATCCCAAGCGGGGATTG
>NZ_JADBSA010000076.1:0-3227 GCF_020246945.1 Microcystis sp. M113S1
CTGCGAAGGTTACATGATATCAGCCAGACTTGGAAACTATCTCATCAAATTAGTCCCCCCATAGAACCTCCTTGAGCCATCTTGCACACTTTTCTCTTTTTGTCAAATTTTATGTTAAGAAAGATGTGACTAATGGATAGTCTTTAGAGCGGGGAGTGTCAATCCATCGTTTGATCAAGGGGAACGCACCATCTTTAAGTTAACCGAGCCGTATTGACTCCCCAGCCATCACCCCGGCAATTTGTCGGTGCAACTGTTCTAAATTTTCTGCCGGTTCAAGGCAGCATAACCCTTGACAAATTAACCCAAATGTGCTAAGGGGCAAACTGGCATCGACTCGATACACCGCAGTGGGCAAATAGCGACTTAACAGCGGCTCGATCGAGCTTTCCGGGGCGCGCAGACAGAAACCGTGACAATAGTGATCGAGAGCGACAAATAAACTGGGGCAAGCGGTGGGGGACTCTTCTAGAATGGTACTAAAAGATTGCAAGGCCTTTTCGGCCCGATCGAGATATTCTAGATTTTCCGTCAATCGCGACAGACGCACTAAATTAGCGATCGCAATTCCGTTGGCCGAAGGGGTGGCATTATCCGTATAACCCCGTTCCCGCACGATCAGATCGAGACTATGATCAGAAGCGGTATTAAAATATCCTCCCTCATCCTTGGACCAAAACCAGCGATCGAATTCCCCTTGTAGATCGATAGCAGCCTCTAACCAGCGAGTTTCTTGGGGATTAGCCGTTTGCAAGTCCAGTAAAGCCTTAATAAAATAGGCAAAATCCTCCGATTGGGCTAAAACCGAGGCCTGACCCTGATAATTCAAGCGCTGAAAACGTCCATCTAACCACTGATGCTTGAGAATAAACTCGGCCGCTTGACTAGCCATTTGCCAGTACAAAGGTTCCCCAAAGACGGCAAAGGCCCGGGCCAAACCGGAAATCATCAAACTATTCCAAGCGACGATCATTTTCGTATCCGTTACCGCCGGAATCCGTCCCGGCCAAGAGACGGTTTTCGCCTCTTGATTGTCTCTGGCCGGGGGAAAAAGAGCTAATTGGGACTGAGAACTGCCATAACGCCGAATAAATAACTTATCGAGCATATTTTCTATCTCCGACCATAATTCTCCCCCTTGCCGACGTTGCAGGACATTACGACCCTCAAAATTCCCCTCGGCAGTAACGGTAAAATTAGCTTGCAGCAGTCCTAATTCCTCGATCGAGAGATAATCCCTTAACTCTAAATCCGACCAGACATAAAAGGCTCCTTCCTCCGGTTCTCTATCCGTGGCATTCTGAAAACTATCGGCATCCTGGGCCGCATAAAAATAGCCTTCTGGGGCGGTCATTTCCCGTTTTAGCCAGTTAACCGTGCCTTTAATCCCTCTCTCAAAGGCCGCTTCTCGATAACCCGCACTCCACAAATTGGCTAAATATTCGACAATTTGCCCGTTATCGTAGAGCATTTTTTCAAAATGGGGAACTGTCCACGTCGAATCCACCGTATAACGATGGAATCCTCCCCCTACATGGTCATAGATTCCCCCCAAGGCCAGATCTTCCCCCCGTTGATAGGCCGCTTGCCGGAGGGAATCCTCAAAATCGTCACCAAAGCGACTGCCCTGCAAAGCCAGATTAGAATAGGGAATCATCGGAAAACTGGGCCGACCGTAGTTATTGGGATTAACCTGAATCACTGCCGTATTTCTCTCGATTCCTGTGGCTAAAAGGGAAGGATCGGCTAAATTGGTCTCTGCTCGCGGTAAAATAGCCGATTGACGCAGTGCGCCCAGCATTTCGGCCGTAAATTTGTTTAATTTCTCTTTTTCCTCGTCATAATAACCACGTATCGATTGCAGCACTTGCAGAAAACCTGGCCGGTTAAAGCGCGGTTGCACGGGAAAATAAGTGCCACCATAGAAGGGAATTAAACTATCCGGTGTTAGGAAGACATTCAGAGGCCAACCCCCTTGACCGACCATCATCTGCAATGCTTGCATATAGATACTATCGATGTCCGGTCTTTCCTCGCGATCAACTTTGATCGGCAAAAAATACTGATTGAGATAATCGGCAATGGCCTGATCGGAAAAAGCTTCTCCTTCCATAACCGTACACCAATGACAGCTAGAATAACCGATCGAGAGAAATATCGGTTTATCTTCTCTCCTGGCAATTTCTAGGGCGCTGTCACACCAATACCACCAATCGATCGGGTTTTCGGCGTGTTTTCGCAGGTAAAGACTTTCAGATTCAGCCAGATGATTAGCCATGGGAAAAGGGGATTTTTTGCTCTTGCTGCTTATTAGTTTAAGCTAATTAGAGACTAACCGGAATTAAGCCGCTGCTCATGCTGAAAACTTCGATCGCCCTAGGATTTTTTCTCACTCAATCTTGGCCCCTTAACCCGCAAGTGCAAGGGGTGGCTAATCATTTAATTGGGGTTATGGATACCAGGGAACAAGCGCAGACTAACCCCCGCATTGCTAAGGTGCAGATGACTACCTGTGCGGTGAATTTTTCCCCCAAACAGGATAATATTTATCTCTATCAAGAACAGGCGATTATCGATCAGTTAAATCAACCCTATCGTCAAAGAATTTTAGTCATTCAACCTAGCTCCGATAATTCCACTGTGGAATCAAAAGCTTATAAGTTAAATAATGCCGCTAACTTTATTAATTTTTGTAACAAAGACTTGACAGAAAGAAATTTAAATGTATCAGATTTGGCTGAGTCGGTGTGTACTGTGTTTTTAAAACCGATAGCGGGGGGTTATCGGGGAGAAACTCCCCCCCAGGGTTGTCCCACTAATGCCAGAGGTGCGGTAAAAATAACTAATACAATTATTCTACATTCCCAGGGCATGGATACCAGCGATCGAGGTTATGATAGCCTTGGACGGCAGGTATGGGGAGCGCAGGATAATGTCTATCAATTTCGCTGGCAAAAACCAGAAAATTAGCCGCTAATGGGGATTAGAACTCGATGTGATCGGGATTAAACCCCAAAATTAAATAGGGTTTGCGGCAAAAAGTTTTTCGGTGGTGGTAAGGTGTGGGGTGTGGGGTGTGGGGTGTGGGGTTTTACCGATTTTCAGGTGGTCAACTACCTAATTTTCAGGGAAAAAGTCCCGGAATTTTCCCCCTGATCACTCCCAGTCCGGTACTTTTTGATTGACAAAAAGTCTAAAAGTCTTACCCAACAAGGTTTTTAGATTTA
>NZ_JADBSA010000077.1:0-12372 GCF_020246945.1 Microcystis sp. M113S1
CTGAAAGGTCGCGAAAGTCTGTGGACTTTGTGTAAGACAGTACATGGTTTTTTAACCGTGGTATGCAACGGTGGTTGAAGCAGAAACTTAAATCGTGAGGTTTAGGAATCGCCGCCCTAAAAGTGCGGCGAGGATGTCAACTGTTGATTCGGTAACGCCTCTCGAGAGAATATTCCAGCTATGATAGGAAACAGTGTCTAGTTAGGAAAAAACATGGTTCAGTCTTCCGAAAAAATTGAAGTTAAGTACGGGGAAAGAGAAATTGCCGAAGGAACATTAATTACTTTCCCCAATCCACGCCCGGGCAGAAATTACGATATTCAGATCACTCTGCCGGAATATACCTGTAAGTGTCCCTTTTCCGGTTATCCCGATTTTGCCACTATTTATCTTAGCTACGTTCCCGATCAAAAGGTGATGGAATTAAAGGCGATTAAACTTTATATTAATAGTTATCGCGATCGTTATATTTCCCACGAAGAAGCAATTAACCAAATTTTAGATGATTTGGTGGCCGCTTGCGAACCCTTGCAGATGAAAGTTAAGGGAGATTTTCATCCCAGAGGTAACGTACATACCGTGGTGGAGGTGATGTATAAAAAAGAATAGCCTCATTGTCTAGTTTGGGGATGGGGTTGCCTCCATCCCTTGCTTTTCTAGTTTTTGTTGTTCAAGTTTTTTGCTGTTCGAATATCTGTAGCCAGTCAACAGGAGAAGATGCTCAAGCAGGTTATATCGCTATCTTGTCCTTTATCTGATAGGTTTTACTCATCGAATCTGTCCTCTCCTTTCTGTTGTTCGTGTCTCTATGGTTTATCCTTAACCCTTGGCACAACCCGACAGAATTGTAAAAGCTAGGGTCATTAAAAAAAGCTGGTATTATCATTAAAGTAGTCCGAAGCCTGATCCTGATTTTATGTCCCAGAAAAATGAAATTCTTCCCCTGCTGTTGACGGTTATGGTGACATCGGCACTTTTAGGAGGAATTGCTTGGTGGTTGCTCAACAAAACCTTTCCCAATTTCAATGATCGATCGAATTCTTCTTCCTCCTCCTCCTCGAATAATCAAATTTCCGAAACGTTAGCTGCGGTTAAAAATGTCCCGGAAGGATTATTTAACTACGGGGGAAGTACCACTTGGGCCCCGATTCGCAAGGAAGTGGACTTTATCATCCAGCAAGTCTGGCCGAAATTTCGCCTCGTCTATACCGATCCCACTACGGGAACCCCCGGCACCGGCAGCGGCATTCGGATGTTAATCGAGAATCAATTGGCTTTTTCCCAAGCATCTCGATCGCTCAAAGATGAGGAAATACAACGCGCTCAACAACGGCGATTGACCTTAAAAGAGGTTCCCGTGGCTATCGATGGAATTGCGATCGCGGTTCATCCCGATTTACCGGTTTCCGGTCTAACAATTACCCAGTTAAAAGATATTTATACAGGAAAAATTAGCAATTGGCAGCAAGTGGGCGGGCCTAATTTAGCCATTATTCCCTATTCCCGACGCAAGGAAGATGGGGGAACCGTGGAATTTTTTATCGATCAGGTTTTAGAAAAAGCCGATTTTGGGGATAATATTCAGTACGTTTATAGCACGACTCCTGCTCTTAGAAAAGTTTCCCAAAATTTGGGAGGAATTTACTATGCTTCTGCACCGGAAGTAGTTCCCCAGTGTAGAATTAAAACTTTGCCCCTCGGTAAAAGTGAAAATAAATTAGTTGCCCCCTACCAAGAACCTTCGATCCCGTCTTCCCAATGTCCCCAGAAGCGTAATCAACTGAATGAATTAGCTTTTCAAAAGGGAGAATACCCGATCACCCGTCGTCTTTTTGTTATTATCAAACAAAATGGTCAATTAGACGAACAAGCGGGGGAAGCTTACGCTGATTTATTATTAACCGATCAAGGACAGAAATTAATTGAAAAAGCCGGTTTTGTTCCCTTGAGATAATTTAACCCAACTTCTACAAATCTAGGTTAAAGTGAATTTGAGTAATTTTTATGACGACGTTTCTCATAAAGATGAAGTATAACCTGATAGGGCATCGTCTCCTGTCTCCCCAAAATGAAAACTTTGTACCTCACCATTGAGATAACTGCTATAAGATGCTTTTGCTCCGTACTTTATTGCCATAAAAAACCCTGTAAAGACCAAGTTATCTTTTAGGATAATCACCGAAACAAAGACATAATTCCGGCTTAAATCTCTTCTTCTTCCAAGGCAATTTCTTCTTCTGTTCTTTCTAATGGAATGGGAGGTTCCACTGTTGGACTTGTAGCTTTTTCTAAAGCTGGTCTTTGTGGATATGATTCTCGATTATGAAAAACTAGATTATATTGTTCGAACCATCTTGTCGATGTAGCTGCTGCTATTCTTATCTCCAGTTGTCGATTAAATAATTTTTGGATTAATAATATTGGCTGTCCTACTCCCACATTAATCGGCTGGTAAGCTTCTTCTTTTAAAAAGCTATACAAGTCTTCTAAAAGTGTTTTCATGTATTCGGGTGAATAACGATAGAATTCTGGAATAACTCTCAAAACTCGAGGAATCACTTTTTCAATCAACCATTGCTTATCTCGATACTCTAAATTTGATGCGGATAGATCAGAATAAACTAACTTTATATATTCTTGTAAAAAAGCTGTCGGAGTCAAATCACGATTTATTAGTGATTGACCTAGTATATCATGCTTATTTCTTTTAATCGACGCTTTGAGCCTTTCTGTAGAACCGGTTACTCCATCAACCGCTAAACCTGCTATGCCGCCGATCGAAGCTATGCTACTACTATAGATCAATTTTTGATAGGGATTCCAGTCTTCCGATGTAGTACCCATAGCAATGACGGCTCCTAAAGCACTGCCAAATGCGAATCCCAAAGAAGCTTTTTTAAGACGAGATAAGTTGAGTTCGCTTTGACTACTGGTAAATTTCATAGCAGGAATAGTTTTTTTGTACGCTAAGAAATAATAGCAAGAATTCCCCTGTGGAAAATCTGTGGAAAACTGGAGCTTTTTTTGATCGCTCTTTCCAGTCTAAAATCTATCAATAGCAATAACTTCGCCCATTACTAGGTTTTTTGGGGCAATTCTGAAAAGATTATCGATGATGTTGGGAATATCTAGCCTTTAACTATACTCTCGGTATTTTTTAACTTAGAGGATATCTTGTTTATTTCTAATTTAACTAAAAACTCAATCAAATAAGTAGAACCCATTAGAGATAGACTAATAGTTAAAAGCACGATCAGATAGTGATAGATAAAGTTATGATTATTTGACAGAAAAGAATTTAATTCATCGGGTTGGTCAATTACCTTTGTAGGAGAAGGATCTACAGTTCGGTTTTCTAATTTGACTCGGTTTTCTAATTGGTTTTCTTGATTGGGGAAAGGATTCAACAGAGGATGAACAAAAGGAATTAGGATTATTAAAACCAAGCTGAGATAACTAGCTATTTTTCTGATCTTTTCTAGCTTGGTTAAACGCTCCATTTCACTCATAAGCTCTATCCGATCGAGTTCTGGAAAATTGCCGTTGATATTAGATACTTGAGAGGAATTATTATAATCGGTTTTTTTTTCCACTAATTGATTAATGGATTGTGCTTCGTTGACTTGCTTTCCCGTGCAAGACTCTTGTGAGCTTAGTGAATTTGACATAGTTATCTGCTTTTGAAAACTTAGCCCCCAGTATAACATAAGTCAGAAAATTAATTACACTCTTTGAAAAAGTTTCTTTATTTCGACAGTAGCTGTCAGTATATCTCGTAATTGTAGGGTTAAGAAATGCCTAATTTTAACCAATTAACAGAGCGAGAAGGTGTGAGCAACTCTCCTCGCTTTATTATAACTAAACTAACACCTCCACAACTTCCGGAACCACTGCCGTCTCGGTCGTGGTATTTTCCCCGAGGTAAATTCCCAAAGAACGGGCTGTTTTCACAATAAAACCATGGGGATCCACGGGATAGGCACAGCGATTCTCTTGATGGCATTGTTTGATAATTTTGATCACTGGTTTCAGGGGCAAACTACGCACTTGTCCCCCGCGCCAAATCACCACGCGATCGAGTTTTCCCTGTTCAATTAATTCTACGGCCTTAATGCCGAAAGCCGTGGCTAACAGTCGATCCATGGCCAAAGGAGGACGACTTCTTTGCAGGTGTCCCAAAGACATGGCCCGCACATCCATGGAATTGAGATAACAGAAGACGGGATCGGTAACGCACAAAGAGCGAGTTTTGTCAACTATCAATTTTTGTAAATAATCAGCAATATACTTCTCTTTTTGGTTATCTTCGTTTTTAACACCCTCAGAAATTACAATGAGAGCGAATTGACGACCTTGAGCGCGTAATTGTGCCAAATGACGACAACAACCGTCGATAATTTCGGGAGTGAGAGCAGGGGTTAATTCGGGAATAAAAATCGCATCGGCCCCCCCGGCAATTCCGGCATGAAGAGCTAAATGACCAGCATCTCTACCCATCACCTGCACAATCATCACCCTTTCGTGACTAGCGGCGGTAAAGGTGAGATCATACAAAGCTTGGGTGACGATATCGACGGCAGTGGTAAAACCGACGGCCCATTCCGTATAGGGAACGTCATTATCGATGGTTTTGGGAACCGCGATAATATTCCAATTGCCTTTCTGGGCGAGATCGTAGATGATATCGATGCTCCCATCGCCCCCGACGACGATCAGGGCATCTAATCCCAGCATTTCGTATCCTTGCAGGATTTTCGTGGCAATTTCTGGGTTTTCGGGATGTCCTTTGCTCAAAGAACCCAAGATACTACCACTAAGGAACTGCAAAACGTCTAATCCTTTCAAGACCCCTGGCAGGTTATAGCCATGCTGAGTCAGGATCAAATCTTGGGGGTGATATTTTCCCTCGGCAATCTGCATAAAACCGTCGGTCCCGTAGGGAATGCCGTACACATCCCAACCCTTGAGTTTTGATGCTTTCACCACGGCACGAATTACCGCATTTAACCCCGGGCAATCGCCACCACTGGTCAGAATGCCGATTTTTTTCCTTTGATTCTCGCTCATGGTTATATCCTCCAGGATTTTTTTGTCAGGAGTCGGATGGGTGTTGGGGTGTTGGGGTGTTGGGGTGTTAGGGTGTTGGGGTTTTGGGGTTTTAGTTGAAATTCCCCACTTCCCTATCTCCCAACTCCCCATTCCCCAATTCATAATTCATAATTCATAATTCATAATTTCCCACTTCCCACTTTTATTTGCTGGTGGTTTGAAAACGTTTCCAAACAGGTTCGTAACTTTGTATGGCCCTCATGTACTGTACCCGTTCAAAAGCGCTAGGATCTGGGCAATTCATTTGACTCATACTGCCAATTAACTGCTCGATCGATTCATACTCATTTTCTTCCAACCAATGCAATAAACCCTGTTCGATCTTGATAATTTCCTCCAAACCGTGGCGTAATAAAACACTAACTAACATAGTCGCTTTTGCACCCACCATCATCATTTTGATCACGTCGATGGCGTTATGAATACCACTGGTAGCGGCAAAATCCGTCGGTACACGACCGTAAAGCATGGCAATCCAGCGCAGGGGTAAACGCATCGCTTGGGGATTACTGAGGATAATATTGGGGTGAACATCCAAGGTTTCTAAGTCGATATCCGGCTGATAGAAACGGTTAAATAATACCAACCCATCGGCCCCTGCTTCCGCTAATTGTTTAGCCATATTGGCCGTATTGCTAAAGTAGGGACTTAACTTCATCGAGACAGGAATTGATACCTCCGATTTGACAATTTTGAGGATATCAATATAGTTTTGTTCGACGTGATTTCCGGTTAATTCCAGGTCGTTAGGAACATAATAAACATTCAACTCCAAAGCATCAGCGCCCGCTTGTTGAATTTGAATGGCATACTCCAACCATCCCCCAGCGGTCTCACCGTTGAGACTGGCAATAATGGGAATATCGACCATTTCTTTGGCTTTGCGAATATGGTTGAGATATTCCTCGGAACCAACGTGAAAAACCTCCGGTTCGGGAAAATAAGTCAAAGCTTCCGCAAAACTCTCGGCTCCGTGGGTAAAATGATGGTGTAAAGCCAGTCTTTCCTGTTTAATCTGCTCCTCGAAAAAGGAGTGTAAAACCACGGCAGCGGCTCCGAAGTCTTCCATTTTCTTGATATTGTCGATATCCTCGCTCAAGGGTGCGGCCGCACCGATGACTAGCGGCGATCGCAATTGCAAACCCATGTAGGTAGTGTGTAGATTCATAACTATTCCTTGCTCCCTGTACCTTTTGCTGCTAGATACTGATACATTTGCCAGCGTGTGTCCACATCTGCTTGTGCTTCTTTGAGGAGACGTTTAGCTTCCTCCGGCTTACTGGTGGCCAACATCTTAAAGCGATTCTCCGAGTAGAGAGTTTGCGCTACGGTAAGCTTAGGCTCACGGCTGTCCAATTGCAGGGGATTTTTGCCTTCTTTAGCTAAATCGGGATGATAACGGTACATTAACCAGCGACCGCTTTCCACCACTTCTTTTTGATGGTTCATGGCGGTGGTCATGTTGATCCCGTGAGCAATACAGTGAGAATAGGCGATAATTAGCGATGGCCCGTTGTAAGCTTCCGCTTCTAGGAAAGCTTTGATAGTTTGCTCGTTTCTTGCCCCCATAGCCACGCTGGCCACATAGACGTTACCGTAGGTCATGGCCATTAAACCGAGGTCTTTTTTCGGCCCTGGTTTGCCACCAGAAGCAAATTTAGCTACGGCGGCGCGGGGAGTAGCTTTCGAGGCCTGGCCGCCCGTATTCGAGTAAACTTCCGTATCCATGACCAAAATATTCACATTGCGACCACTGGCTAAAACGTGATCTAAGCCACCGTAACCGATGTCGTAGGCCCAACCGTCACCCCCGACAATCCAGACGCTTTTCTTGACCAGATAATCGGCCACGGATAACAACATTTTCACCTGCGTGGTCGGGGTTAATTGCCCTAAACGGGATTTTAAGGCCTCTACCCGTTGCCGTTGTTCGTAAATTTCCGCTTCATCGACTTGGTGACAATTGAGAATATCTGCCGCTAGACTTTCTCCGATTTCACTAGCGAGGGTTGCTAACAGTTCGGCGGCAAATTCTGCCTGTTTATCGATGGAAACTCGGAATCCTAAGCCAAATTCGGCATTATCTTCAAAGAGGGAATTCGACCAAGCTGGACCGCGACCTTCAGCGTTAACTGCCCAGGGTGTTGTCGGTAAATTACCTCCGTAGATAGATGAACAACCGGTGGCATTAGCCACTATCATGCGATCGCCAAATAGCTGACTGACCAATTTAACGTAGGGAGTCTCACCACAACCGGCACAAGCACCGGAAAACTCAAAGAGAGGTTCCTGCATTTGCTGATGGTTAATTTTATTAAGATTTAGGCTTGAACGGTCTGGATTAGGCAAATTAAGGAAGAAATCCCAGTTAACTCGTTCCTGTTCCCGCAGGGGCAATTGGGGAGCCATATTAATCGCTCTTAGACGCGGTTGCGATTTGTTTTTAGCGGGGCAAACATCAACGCAGATACCGCAACCGGTACAATCTTCGGCGGCCACTTGGATGGTGAATTTTAGCCCTTTCCAGTCGTGATCCTTGGCATTAGCGACTTTAAAGGTTTCTGGGGCCGTGGCTAATTCGGCCTCATCATAGACTTTTGAGCGAATAACGGCGTGGGGACAAACGAGAACGCATTTACCGCACTGAACACAGACATCAGCGTCCCAAACGGGGATTTCTTGGGCAATATTGCGTTTTTCCCATTGGCTAGTGGCGGTGGGATAAGTACCATCGTTGGGAAGGGCGCTAACGGGCAATTCATCCCCGTGACGGGCGATAATTTTGCCGAGGACTTCTCGGACGAAAGCGGGTGCGGTGTCGGGGATTGGAGGTCTTAATTCAAAAGCTTCCGGGGTGACAGTGGCGGGAATTGGCACTTGATAGAGGTGTTCTAGGGCAGAATCCACAGCTTTGATGTTCATCTGCACGATTTCTTCGCCTTTCTTGCCGTAGGTCTTGCGGATAGCTTTTTTGATTTGTTCGATCGCATCTTCCCGAGACAAAACCCCCGCTAGGGCAAAGAAACACACCTGCATCACGGTATTAATCCGACTGCCCATCCCCGCTTCTTTGGCTACTTGAGTGGCATTAATCGTATAAACTTGCAGATTTTTATCGATGATAGTTTGCTGGAGATTGCGGGGTAAGTGACTAAATACCTCCTCCGGTGGATAGGGACTATTGAGGAGAAAAATTGAGTTCGATTTAGCGGTTTCTAGCAGGTCAAATTGTTCGATAAATTCCCACTGATGACAGGCGATAAAGTTAGCATCAGTGATTAAATAGGTAGAGCGAATCGGCTCCGGTCCAAAGCGTAGGTGAGAAACGGTGACGGAGCCAGATTTTTTGGAATCATAGACGAAATAACCCTGGGCATAATTATCAGTATCTTCACCGATAATTTTAATTGAATTTTTGTTAGCTCCCACCGTACCATCGGAACCTAAACCGTAGAAAACCGCCCGCACTACTTCGTCCGGTTCAGTGGAGAAACTGCGGTCATATTCCAGACTGGAAAAGGTAAGATCGTCAACGATACCAATAGTGAAGTGATTTTTCGGTTTGTCGAGACTTAAGTTATCAAATATACCAGCAATCATGGCCGGAGTAAATTCTTTGGAAGATAAACCGTAGCGTCCTCCCACAATTTTCGGCAGCTTGCCTTCGTACTCTTCCATAAAGGCATTTACCACGTCTAAATATAGCGGATCGCCCCCGGCACCGGGTTCTTTACAGCGATCTAAAACGGCTATTTTTTTCACTGTGGTGGGCAAAGCTGCCAGTAATTTTTCGGCGGCAAAGGGACGATAGAGACGAACTTTTAAAACCCCAACTTTAGCCCCATTTTGATTGAGATAATCAACGGTTTCATGGACGGTTTCCCCTCCCGATCCCATTAACATAATCACTCTTTCGGCATCGGGCGCACCGTGGTATTCATAGAGATGGTATTGCCGTCCTGTTAATTGGGCAAAACGATCCATAATTTTTTGAGCGATATCGGGACAAGCATAATAGAAAGGATTGACGCTTTCCCTTGCCTGGAAATAAACATCGGGATTTTGTGCCGTGCCTCGTAAAACCGGTCGATCGGGAGTTAAAGCCCTTTGACGGTGGGCAATAATTAGGTCTTCATCGATCAGTTCTTTGAGAGTTTCATCGCTAATTAATTCGACTTTTTGCACCTCATGACTGGTACGAAAACCATCAAAAAAGTGCAGAAAAGGAATCCGCGTTTCTAGGGTGGTAGCTGTGGCGATAGCCGCCAGATCTTGAGCTTCTTGAACGGAATTAGCCGCTAACATAGCCCAACCCGTACTTCTGGCAGACATGACATCACTATGATCCCCAAAAATTGACAATCCTTGGGCTGCTAAAGCACGGGCCGCCACATGAACCACTGAAGAGGTTAATTCCCCCGCAATTTTGTAGAAGTTGGGGAGCATTAATAATAATCCCTGCGAGGAAGTGAAAGTAGTAGTTAAAGCTCCTGTTTGTAGCGCTCCGTGCAGGGTTCCCGCTGCCCCACCTTCGCTCTGCATTTCGATTACGGAAGGGATGGTTCCCCAGAGATTAGCTCTGCGTTCGGCCGCCCAACTATCGGACCATTCACCCATAGGCGAGGAGGGAGTGATAGGATAAATAGCGATCACTTCACTGAGACGATAGGCAACGCGCGCAACAGCTTCGTTACCGTCTATGGTTGCATAGGTTTTTTTGGTCATGTGTTCCCCTTAGTTTTTACGATATTTGTCGGGATTTTAAGTTTTTTTACGGCTCAATTTCGCACTAAATATCCTGTCGTTTCCCTGACAACCGAAGGATTTTCTTTGAGCGTCGCTTTTGACTCCCTATCTACTATTGGACGCTTACGGCAGACAGGCTTAAGTAGAGCAATTTTTCTGTCTCCACCTCGATCATTATCCAGATTCTCGGCTTTCTAGCAATTCGTTATTTTTTCTTAATACGCTGCTGAGTTTGCCAGCAACCGACTGGGATTAATTAATATTGAGAATTGAGATAAAAATTAATGATACTTTTTTAAAAAAAGTGCTAGGTCAGAAGATAAGCTGTTGACTATCTAAATTACTCATTAAGACTGTCTATGAGCAGGGAGAAGGAATTATGAATTATTAATTATGAAGTGGGGAAGTGGGGAAACTTTTCAGTTATCAGTGAACAGTAATCAGTAATCAGTGAACCGATACAGCCTTTCTCGTCAAGGTGAAGCACAGATTAAACCTTGCTAATCAAGTATTTTAGCCGCAAGAACGAACCTCATCTATCTGAGAAACGCTGTAACTCGCATCTGATAACTGATAACTGATAACTGATTCAAGGCTGACGACCGACTCCTAACCAACCACGACAATTTTTGATTTTTGCAAGAGATCTAATAACCAGTTGATTTAGTCAGCCGATGAAGTTAAGATGTACTAGGTTAAACACAAATGAACTAAAGTACAAATTATCTTAACCCAAGGATAGGAAAATAGATCATGACTAACCTCGAAACCCTTACTCAAGCGCAAAAGGAGTTGTACGACTGGCTAATTGAGTATATTCGCACTACTCAACACGCCCCTTCCATCCGGCAAATGATGCGAGCGATGAATTTACGCTCTCCCGCACCGATTCAAAGCCGTTTAGAACGTTTACGCGCCAAAGGCTATATTGATTGGACAGAAGGAAAAGCACGCACCCTGCGGATTCTCAAACAACCAGTGCAAGGTTTACCGGTTCTCGGTGCGATCGCTGCTGGTGGTTTAGTGGAACCTTTCACCGATGTGGAAGAAAAACTCGATCTTTCTAACCTGTTGCAACGCAGTCAAGACTGTTATGCTCTGCGCGTTTCTGGAGACAGCATGATCGAGGATCATATTGCCGATGGGGATCTGGTGATTATGCGTTCTCTGACGGGTAATGAAGCGGTGTCCAATGGGGAAATCGTCGCCGCTAGAGTCGAAGGCCACGGTACTACTTTAAAACGTTTCTACCAAGAAGGAGAAATCATCACTCTCCAACCCTCTAATCAAAAATATCAACCAATTACAGCCAATACTGAACAAGTACAAGTGCAAGGGGTTTTAGTGGGTGTTTGGCGCGGTTATTAGCCAAAACTGGGGCGCACTTAAGCGCCCCGATAATTTTTCCTCTCCTTGCTCCGGGAAAAGAATCGGGTTGGCAGACTAGGATAATATAAGGGTTTTAGCCTATCCCGCACTTAGGTGTTTTAACTTTTATGCCCAAAAAACAGAAATATCCCCATCTCTTGGGATCAAAATGGACGGCAAAACAAAAAACATGGGGCTGGCGACATTTTCAAGTGGTCAATCGTCAAAATCGCGGTCAATGGGTTTTTGCCGAATTAGTTGCTTCCTGCGATCCGACTGTCCGCTTCTGGATTAATGCTAAACAGTTGCAAGACGCGAATCTCTGGCAATCAGGTTGGCAAACCCTAGCGGAAATGAACCAACCCGACAGCGCCGACGAGATTATTGTAAATTAATATTAAGAAACCTTGTAATTTTTCACTCTTTGCCGATCAGCTACGCCGAGAGCTTTTTATGCAAGAGATCTAGTTTAAATGCAGAACAGCCTATTTTCGGGGAGTTTTGGTTCTCGACGTATTTTTTTAGTTGTTCGACAGTAACGCCGCCACAACTAGCCACGAAATAACCTCCCGTCCAAAAATAGGGTTTGTTGTAGAAATACTTTGCCGCTAAGTACGGAAATTCTTTTCTAATTAAGCGACTACTAACTGTTTTAAGGTTAGCGATTAGTTTGGATAAAGCGATGTCAGGCTTGTAATCGATAATTAGGTGAACGTAATCTGATTCACCGTTGAAATCAAGCAACGAGCTGTCCCATTTCGTGAGCGTTGACGCAAAGATTTCTTTAAGTCGGGCTAAGATTTCATTGCTAATAGCAATGGCCGGTATTTGATGACGAATACGACGTGAGCGGTAAGTCTATAAACAGAGCGAAATCCATGATTGTAATCAGTTAAAATATTGGGCAGTAAGTGTTATAATCTAATTGTACATCACGAAACAAGCGACAGTGATAACGCTTACCTACCAGTACAAACTAAAGGTAAACAGGCGACAGGAACGGGAGATCGTCCACATTCTTGATGTTGGCAAAAGCGTTTACAATTACGCGCTCTCGGAACGGAAAGATTGGTTGAACTCTCGAAAGTGTCTTGCGGATCGCTGTTCGCTAGTTTCCGAGTACATAATTCCTGCGGATGAACCCTATCC
>NZ_JADBSA010000078.1:0-35403 GCF_020246945.1 Microcystis sp. M113S1
AGGGATTAAGTAGCGTGGGGCGCACGCAAACTTTACACGCTTCGGGAGAGGTTCCCTCTTGGTTGGTTGGAGAAATCCTGCTTGCTAACGGAGACTCAATGAACGAAGAATCCCCGTCTCTTTAGAGCGGGGAGCGTCAAAAAACAGAAATAGTAAAACATCAGGGTTAAATTGTGGCAGTCACGAAAAGATCCACTATACTGTTAGACTTAAACAGGTCATCACCCAATGACTATCTAGCTATAATCATGTCACCGCCACAAAAATCATTTTATGCTTTCTGAGCCGGAACCGAGCGACACCCTCACCACTGCCACCGTCAATATGGGCGATCAAACTACCGATATCAAGCCAATTTTAGCCTTAAAAGAGTTAGTCGCCAGTTTATATCGCGAACAAAACAAAGTTCAAAATCTCTTAAGTTCCCTCGGGTTTGCCCTGCGGAGTTTCAATAATTTAAACCAATTCCTCGATCTTACCCCCTTGATGGCCGCACGAGTGGCAGATGCGGAGGGAGGGGCATTGATTTTGAGCAAAAATAACGGTCAAGTGGCGCTCGATCAACTCCATTGCCAAGATAATCAAATTAATGGGGAACTACGCCGACAATTAGAGGCAATTATCCGACAATTAAACCAAGAACCGGCACTTGAGAACAGAAATAGTCGATCGCTTCTCGATAGTCTCGACCATAAAATCCGGCAAACTCTCGGACAGGGTACGCAGGTATATAGTACACCTGTTTTGGTAAAAAATAGTGAGCGGGGACGTTTATACGTTTTCAGTCGCGATCCCGATTATGGTTGGACACCCACCCGTCGTAAACTGTTGCAGCTAGTGGCCGATCAAACGGCGGTGGCTATAGCTAATAATGAATTAACGCTGGAATTACGGGCCAAGGAACGTCAGGATCGAGAGTTAGAAATCGCTTCCGAAATCCAAAATCGTCTTTTACCCCGGCAATGTCCGAAAATTCAGGGGGTAGAATTGGCAGCCCACTGTAAAACGGCTAATCGCGTTGGTGGCGATTATTATGATTTTATCCCCTGCAACTACGATCAATTTAAACCGGCAAGGGAGGCGGAAATGGAAGCTAGTACCGCTCCTTGGAGTATAGTCATTGGTGATGTCATGGGTAAAGGTGTCCCAGCAGGATTATTGATGACCATGACCCGGGGAATGTTGCGAGCGGAAGTGTTAAATCGTCACTCCCCGGCCCAGATTTTGCGTCATCTCAATCGGGTTATGTATGCCGATCTGGATAATTCTCATCGTTTCGTGACATTATTTTATTCCGAGTATGATCCCCTGACGCGCCGTCTTGGCTACAGTAATGCTGCCCATTATCCCACCCTCTGGTGGCGGGCCAAAACGGCAGAGTTAGAGCCTCTCGACACGGAAGGGACATTAGTTGGTTTAGAGGCCGATTCTATCTATGATGATGCCCAAGTGCAATTAGAAGCGGGAGATACGCTGATTTATTATACCGATGGCTTTACCGATGCAGTTAACTCGAAAGGGGAAAGATTTGAGCAGAAAAATTGGCTATCGGCAGTTAAAGAAGCCTGTCAACAGTACACCGATCCCGAACAGATTCTAGAATATTTATTTGGGAAAGTTGCCGCTTTTACTGGGTTGGGAAATGACAGTAGCGACGATATGACTTTAGTAGTTATGCGAGTGAAATCGGAGGAATAAATTATCATTTCCTAGCTCATAAATTAGCCTAATTCTGCTCTTGCCAAGGGGCAAATAAAGGCAATAAAGCTAACCCGGGTAAAGCGGCAATTACCGTGATTAAAAAGAACCACTGCCAACCGATCGCCTCAGCTAAAACTCCTGCGGGAGCCACCAAAATATCGCGACTAAAGGCCATTAAACTTGATAAAAGGGCGAACTGAGTAGCGGTAAAACGAGCATTACAAAGACTCATTAAAAAAGCCACAAAAGCGGCAGTGACTAAGCCGCCGCAGAAGTTTTCAATATTAATAGCTAAGACCATAAAAGGATAATTTTGCCCTAAATTTGCTAAAATAAAATAGGCTAAATTACTAACAGCTTGCAAGACACCAAATATCCAGAGCGATCGATTAATTCCCCAACGACTTAACAGGGAACCACCTAATAAAACTCCCACCATAGTTGCTATCATGCCCATACCGCCTTGGATCGCCCCAATATCGGTTTGACTGAAACCAGTTGTTAAGAGAAAAGGAGTCACCATATTATTAACTAAAGCATCCCCTAAACGATAGAGAACAATAAAGGCGAGAATGCTGATTCCTTGACCTATTTGATAGCGTTGAAAAAACTCTTGGAAAGGCAACCAAACCGCCTCTAAAAGAGTTTGAGGAGTATCATCCCTAGGGGGAGTAGCCGGGGCGAAAAAAGACCAAATAATCGTTAAAGCCATCAGTCCAGCTAGGAAAAGATAGACGAGAGTCCAGGGAAAGTGATCGGCTAAAATTAAAGCGATCGAACCGGTTAAAATTAAAGCCAAACGATAACCTAAAACCCCGATCGCCACCCCTGCACCCATCTCCCATTTTTCTAAAATATCTGTGCGATAGGCATCGTAGGCAATATCTTGGCTGGCACTAAAAAAAGCAATCAGTAGGGCATTAATTGCCAATAATTCTAAAGATCGTTGCGGTTGTTGCAAAGCCATGAAACCAATCGCTAAAGTTAAACAAATTTGAGCGATTAAAATCCAACCGCGACGACGACCAAGCACGGGGGGAAGATAGCGATCGAGTAAGGGAGACCACAGAAATTTGAGAGAGTAGGGGAGAGCGACTAAACTAAATAAACCGATCGATTTCAGATCAACTCCTTCGGTGGTCATCCAAGCTTGCAGGGTACGACCGGTGAGAAAATAGGGCAATCCAGAAGCGAAACCTAAGAATAACAAAGCCGCCATTTTTTGACTGCGGAACACTTGCAAATAAGCGGAAATTTCTTTGATCATGGAGGGGATAGGAGGATAGATTAGATTAAAGAATATAGTTAATTGACCCAAAAAGAAAGAGATTAGTTCTGACCAGCATCATCCCATCTTAACCATTGCCCGGCGATCAAAAAAAATTCCCGAAAAATAGCAGTCTTTCCCCCAACTGGGGCTATAGGCAGTAGAATGGATGAGATTTTGATTCAGTAGTCTTGAAAAATTGCGGTATTCTCCTTAAGATAGATGCTTGATTCTCCCAACTAGCTCCCACCCCTATTTACCTTTCCCGGATAAGGACTGCCATCCCCACCTTCCCTGCCGACTCCTGTGATTAAAGTGGACTCCTGTTTTATCTCATACCTATTGTCTAATCCCTCCGACTCGGAAGCGACCGGTGACAATGCCACCATTACCGTCGAGGTGCGTTTGGCCCAAAGCCAAGATCTCAAAAGCTTGGCGGAAATTCTCACCGATAGTTTTTTCCCCACGGCCAATTATTGGTCTTTTCTGCGTCCTATCTTTAAATTGGGCATTTACGAGGACTTACGGGGACGATTGCGCGCCGATACCCCTTACTATCACTGTCTGGTAGTCAGTCAAACCAGCGTCACCGCCACGGGTTCTCAGGAAATTATTGTCGCTACGGCGGAAATCGGCTTAAAATCTAGTTCTTTTTTAGCCGTTCCCATTCCTTATATTTCTAATTTAGCCGTTAGTCCCGATCGCCGGCGTGCCGGTCTGGCCCGGAGATTGCTGCTCAAGTGTGAACAGATCGCTAGAGAATGGGGTTTTGAGGAACTTTCCCTCCATGTTCTCGATAATAATCTAGCGGCCCAGTCACTGTACTCAAGTAGCGGTTATCGTCTGCAAAAAACCGACGGTTGGTTGATCAATTGGTTATTTAATCGACCACAAAAGTTATTTCTGCACAAAAAAATCAGCCATTGAGGAGATAGGAGGCACTCATGCACTCATGCACTCATGCAAAAGGCAGCTTTCTTCTCCCCACTACCCCACTTCCCCGCTTCCCCGCTTCCCGCTCCCATAAAAAACTTTTTGCTGCAAACCCTAGATATTTCTCCAAAATTGCGATGCAGAAGAACTATAAGGAAAAATTCTGCTATATTATCTGCTAACTCTCTAGAAAACCCGATTAGTTTAATAATCTTTTCCGGGTATCTGAGAAAAAAAATAGTTCATCTCTTTAAATATGGTTTTAGGGAGATATTTAGTGACCGTGTGAGGCAATTTGTGGTTAATAAGACAAAATCAAGGCTTAAAAGCGGAAAATCAAGCAAATTAGCGGCTAAACCTGTTAAAAAGCGGCGATTGTCCGGTAAATGGTTCCTGACAGCCCTAGGCTTAACTGGCTGCGCCCTAGTTTCCGCTACGGCGGGGGCTATGTTGGCTGTGTCTCTCTCCTCCACACCTTTGCGACAAGCTGCTCTTAGTCCCCAAGAAGCCGCCGCTTTTAACAATCAGCAGGCGATATCCTATGAAAATCTGCAACTTCCCGCCCTTAACCGCCCCGTTAATATTCTGGTAGTTGGCGCGAAAGTGTTGACATCCGATGTCAAGGAGGCACAAACCCCAGATCTGGGTTATCATGCCCCGGTTAATTCCTTGGATGGTTTAACCGATACCATGCTGTTACTGCGTTTTGACCCCCAAAGACAGAAGTTAACCATGCTTTCCATCCCCCGGGATACCCGCACCGATATCGAGGGTTACGGGGAGAAAAAAATCAATGAAGCTAACGCCCTCGGTGGACCTGCTTTAACGGCGGAAACGGTTAGTCATCTTTTGGACGGAGTCGCTATCGATCGCTATGTTCGCATTAATGTGCAGGGTGTGGAAAAATTAATTGATGCTTTGGGGGGGGTGACGGTATATGTTCCCAAAGACATGAACTACAAAGATTTTAGTCAACACCTCTACATTGACCTGAAAAAAGGGGAACAACTCCTCAACGGCGAGAAATTCCTCCAGTTTGCCCGTTTTCGTTACGATGCTAACGGCGATATCGGTCGTATCCAACGACAACAGCAATTAATGCGGTCTTTAGTAGAACAAACCCTAAAACCAGCAACTTTATTGAAAATTCCCGATATTATCGAGGTTATCCGCACTCATATCGATACTAATCTCAGTTTAGAGGAGTTACTCGCTCTAGCCGGTTTTGCCTCTAAAACTCAGCGCGCTGATGTGCAAATGCTACTGCTACCGGGAGACTTTAATGGTGATGGTCGGCAAGGGATCAGTTATTGGTTGCCCAATCAAAGTAAAATTCAAGAGCTAGTGGCTCAACATTTTAACCACGGCTCTTTTATAGCTGACATTGAGGAAACCACGCAACCGACTCGCATAGCTGTGGAAGATAGCATCGATAATCCAGAAGCGGTGCAAGCTCTAGTCAGATATCTGCGCTCGTTTGGTTATGAAAATGTTTTTGTCTCTAAGTCTTCATCGCCAATTCTAGAAACTACCAAAATTATTGCTCAAAAAGGGGATAATTCCCTGGCTGCTGCCCTGCATAATAGCCTTGGTGTCGGGGAAGTTTTGGTGGAAAGTACGGGGAATCTCGCTTCTGATGTGACGATTAAAATCGGTCAAGATTGGCAAGAAAAATCAGCTAATCTTTCTGAGCCATCCCTAGGCAACTAAGAAAAAAATCAAGTTTATCTAGGTTATTTATTAGCGTTGGGTTTCAGGCTTCAACCCAACCTAAGTTCTCAGAGAAAAATCAAGTTTATCTGGGTTATTTATTAGCCAAAATTTGACAAAAATTTTGGTGTTGTTCACTAGCTATTCCTTGCTGTAATCTTGCCAAAACTTCGGCTAAATTCCCCGATAATAAAGCATTTTTATCTAGCCATAATCCAGGGAAGACTTGGGAGCAAAAGATATTATCTTGATTTGATTCTAGGGGCAAATATTCCCCATCAGTTAAGCGAAACCAATCCAATTGAACGTCATAAACTCGCCAGATAATATACTCTTGCACTCCATGGCGACGATAAACTTTGAGTTTTTCGTGTAAATCGTAGGAAGCAGTAGAAGCGGCAATTTCCACGATTAATTCTGGCGCGCCTTCTACATAATCATCTTCACTAATGCTTGATTGTCCACCGGTTTCTATTCTTAATAAAGCATCTGGTTGTGGTTGATTATCCCCATCCAGTCGCACAGTAGTATTATCCAGTGTTTCTACCCCCGGTGTCGCCACTTCGTAGGCAGTTAACCAACCGATAATATTAGCGTGGGGTTTACCGTGGTTTTTGGCTCTCACCGCAGCTGCCATATAAACAACTCCTTGGATTAATTCAGCTTTTTTTACCCTTGTCATTGCCTGATAACGGCGCTCGAATTCGGGAAGGGTTAATCTATCACCACTTTCGAGAGGGGGAATAATATTAGAGGAAACTGTGTTAGTCGATAGCATATTACCAGACTCAGTTAATTTATCGATTAGGTTAAGCTTTGTATCGAGAGCATCGAAGATATCCTATACTTATTTTACAGCGTTTCTGGTCAAGATGAAGTGTAACCTAATTTGGTATCGACCACTGACTCCCAAAAAGGAAAACTTTGTACCTCATCATTAAGATAAATGCTAAATCCTTGAGTTCCTTATTTACCTTAAACCTTGCACCATGTTTGCTTTAGTTTCACTAGATAAAATCGAGCTACCGGCGGGGTCCTTAGTGAGATTACCTGCCACTTGGCTAGATTATCAAACTTTGTCTCGGCAAAGGGGTGACAATTCTCGGCCTAAAATCAAATATCACAATGGAGAAGTCTTGCTTATGTCTCCACTTCCCAAGCATGGACGTGATGCCCATTTAATTGCTAATATTATCATCACCTTATTGGATTATCTGGGGCGTGAGTACGAGGCTTTTACTCCCGTAACCATGGAATTACCAGAAACAAGTGGTATTGAACCAGATTATAGTTTTTATATTGACCATTGGCCAGCTATAGCAGGGAAAGCCAGAATTGACTGGGTAAATGATCCTCCCCCCGATTTAGTATTAGAAATTGATGTCACCAGTTACTCGAATGTGGATGATTATCTGCCTTATAAAGTGCCTGAAATTTGGTTGTATCGTCAGAAAAATCTCTATATTTATTGGCTAGATAATCAAGAGTATATCCTGCGCCATCAAAGTCAATATTTTCCTAACTTTAACCTACAAAATTTAGTTTCTTTCTGTGGAGAAATTGCCGACAATCGCAATAGTAGTATGGCAATTCGTCAACTAAAACAACATCTCGAAGATTTTTATAAGTAGGGAGGCACAATTATTTGTAGGATGGGTTAGCGGTAGCGTAACATGAGCGGGCGTTGGGTTTCATGCTTCAACCCAACCTACGTTCATCTTATATTTAATTCCACTTTGTACCTCATCATTAAGATAACTGCTATAACCATGAATAATTTTAAAATACTGCTCATCGGTTACGGTAATACTTTAAGAAATGATGACGGAGTGGGAGTGAGAATAGCCGAAATTATCGCCGAAGAGAATTGGACTAATGTGCAAGTCATCGCTACCCATCAATTGACTCCTGAATTAGCAGCCGATATAGCTGATGCTTCCCTAGTTATTTTTGTTGATGCGGTATTATCTAATCAAACTGATATTCAGATAGAAAAATTAGCGGCAGTTACCGAATGGAATAATTTGGGTCATGCAGAAAGTCCCGCTTCTTTATTAGCATTAACTCAAGCAATTTATCAACAAACTCCCAGGGCCTGGGGAATATTTATTCCTGCTATTAATTGTGAATTTGGTGAAGAATTATCAACAATAACTCAAAAGGGCTTGACAAAAGCGATCGAAGCTATTAGGAAAATTATTACTTCTGAGGATTTGACTGAATACCAAAAGCAGGACTTTGATAATCTTCCGGCAGATAATTTTCAGGAATAGTGCTGTGATTGCCATCCCGGAGAGCCTTGTAGTGAGGAGACATAATTTCGATACCGACTTCGTTACATTTATCCTGAATATTTTGATGTAATTCAGAATAAATATACACCATTTTGCTAGGATGGTCGGTGTAGGCATTTAGCTGATAGCTGACATAAAAATCATCGAGACTGGTTTGCAAGACAAAAGGAGCAGGTTCTGAGACAATAAATTTAGTGGCTAAGGCTGCTTCTTTCAGGGTTTCGTGAACCTTACGCCAAGGTAAATCATAACCGAGAGTGACTGTGGTTTGCAAAATTAAAGGCTGTTCGAATTCCCTTTGAGAAACGCTAAAGTTAATCACATTGGTGTTTAACAGCGATGAATTAGGAATCGTGATAATTCTATTAGCTGGTGTGCGAATGCGGGTGACTAATAATCCTTTTTCAATCACGTCTCCAATAACATCACCAATAGAAATTTTATCTCCTAGTTGAAAAGAGCGAGTATAGATGAGGATAATTCCTCCCACCACGTTAGCGATAGCAGAGGTAGAACCCAAGGAAAATAGCACCCCTAAAAATACCGACACCCCCTGAAAAGCAGGAGAATTAAATCCGGGTAGATAGGGAAAAGCGATGACTATAGCTAAGGCAATTATCAGCAGTGACAGTAAATTATAGGTTGGGTTTGCCCAATCGGGATAGAAACCATGAATTACTAAAGTTCCTCTTGACAATGCCGTGAAAAATGGTTTAATTGCTCTCAACAGATAGTGAGTTATAAAAATAATTAGCAGTATAATAAAAATATTGGGTAAATATTTTGCTATCTCTTGGGAAAAAACTTCCAAAGCACGGAAAAAGTATTGCAAAAAACCATCACCAAATTTTCTAGTCCAGGGAAAAAGACGAAGGACAAAAGTTAAATAAAAATAGAGAATAGTTAAAATAATTAGAGTTCGGATAAATTGCAAAACTCTTAGGGAAAAAATTCCTATTGTCTGGGAACTAATAATCTCAAAATTTTGGAATACGACCCCAGGAACTAGGGAGGTGATTAATCTCTGAATCTGGGGAAAAACCCGCAAAGATATAAAAATCATCGTCCAGAAAATTAAGACCGTGGACAGGGTAGCACTTACTGTCAAAACTGCATCTTTTAAGAGGTTATCCGGTTGACGTTCTTGACGATAACGGACAATGGCCGCTTTAATCTTTGCTAAAGCTCGTTCGGCCAATACTTCTTGACTTACCGCGTGTAATTTGGCATCTTTAGAAGTAATAGTAGCAATAACCGTATCTCCCAAAATAATCGAAGGGTTTTTGTCTTCAGGATCGATTTTTATGGTTAAATCTTCAGGAGAAAGGGCATCGTCATCGGCAATTTTTTCAATTCTGGCTGTAATCGATTTCGCTCTTTCTTGCGCTGAAAAAGAACCTATTCCTTGCCGAATAGTAAAAAGTTCTTGATTATCAAGCATTACGGGAAAAACTTCTCCCAAAGTTTCCAGGGGTGTTTCCTGTCCTTGTTTAGCAGGATTATTCTGGGCTGCTATCATCAAGATGGGGGATAAAGTCAGTAACAAAACTAAACAAAACAGCCCTAAGTAACGCCAGATTTTTTTCATCTTCTAAGCCACAATTTCACAGGAGCGATCGAGTTTAATACCTCTTTTTTTCATCGTAGCATGGAATAGTTCTGTGGATAACACCTGTTCCACGGGATAAATCCCGGGTTTTTGGATTTTTGCCGCTAAGATTAATTCTGCCACGCTCCCAGTTCCCCAACCCGCTGCTTGGGCAGTGTTTTCGTGGACCATAGTTGCTTGATAAACTGCGTTTTGCTGCCCTTGCCATCCTGCCACTTTTGCTAACATTGCTACCCCAATTCCCGAAAATTTATCGGTTACTTCTGTCATGCGATAACTAACTTGGGAAAAAAATTCAATTCCCCGAGAGCTTTCTACCCAAGCATCGGGAAAAATATGGGCAGTAATCCAAGTTAAATGATTATAAAAATCGGGAATAGAACCAAATTTTGTGATCACATTTTGCACTTGAAAAGATTCAGCAAAAGTATAGGTTTCTGGCATATCAAACCAATAAACACCAGTTTTACCTAAAGGAGCGGGAAAGTCAATTACTTCTCTAGCAGTATAGGGTTTAATCTCTTGCCATTGTCCCTCAATCCAGGCTAAAAAAGGCTTTTTTAAGCCGAGAAAAGTTGTCCGCATTACGGTTAATCCCGCACCTCCTGAACCCGCTACGGCATAATTTAAACGGATCGTTTCTACCCTATCTAACTGTTCCACTCCCTCTCGCACTATACTATTAGAAATACCGGGAAAAATTCCCGTATTAACCACGGCAGTTATTCCCGCTTTTATTGCTAATTCTCGATAGGGAATTAACTTTTGATAAAAAGAACGATGATCACTAACATCAATATAATTGACTTTTTCTTCAATGCAAATTTTTACTACCCTGCCATCGCGATAATGAAAGGGACCAGCACAATGAATGACTAAATCACTATTTTTAATTGCCTGTCTAAGCTTGTCTATTTCTTCTAAATCTAAAGCCAAAAACTGCATTCTTGGCAGTAATTTGATCGCTTTTTCCTTTCGTCCGGTGATAATAATTTTAGCTGCAGTATGATTAATAATATCTAGGGCGACACTTTGACCAATGCGACCGGTGCCACCTAAAATTAAAACAGTTTTTTCCATGGCAACTATCAATAATATTTGTTGCCCTAGTATAGCATCCTCTTGGCAAGTTTGCCTATTTTCCAAGATGAAAAATTCAGAATAATCTCAACTTATTTACTGCGTCCTAGGGGCAAGAAAATGGTTAAAATCTCACCTTCTTCGGGTTTTTGACGCACAATAAATTTACCTCCCAAAGCTTGAAAAAGGTTTTTAGTCACCTTCATATTCAGACTTAAGCTACCAGTTTCTGGTTGAAACATTAAGACTTTTCCTAAAGCTTTGAGGGTAGGATTAGGCGATTTTACCTGAGTTTGGAACTGCATTTTTAATTGATTTCCTGCCATTGATATATCTACTTGCAACAGACCACCACTAGCCATACTGCGAGTACATTTTTCCACGACTCCATTTAACATTTGATCCAATAAATTCGGGTCGCTAATTACCGAAGGCAATTTTTTCGGTACATTAACTTCTAAATTGACATTGCGCCGTTTAGCCTGTTTTTGCCACCGGGGAATACTATCTTGAAAGACCTTTTCTAGAGCAATTGGAATTAATTGAATTGGTTTATCTCCCAGAGGATTAATACCCAATTCTGCGGCTCGGAAAATTAATTCCATGCGCTGAATTTGTTCACCACATTCTAAATCAATTGTTTCCAAATATTTCTGGACATCTTCCGTTATTTTTGCCCGTTTTAGTAATAATCGGGTAATGGTGCGAATGGTGGTTAAAGGGGTGCGAATTTCGTGGGTTAAGGCGCGCAATAATTCCAAATCACAACCCGATTCTAAATGAGAATTATCTTCCTCTGGGGGAGTGATTTCGGCATTGATAGGCGATTTCGTTTTTTTCAGGTCTAAATTAGGCTGGTTGGGTAAATTTTGCAGTAATTGGCGACTAAATTGGCTAACTAGACGGTAATCCGGCGAGGGACTGCCATTAGCTTCGATAATTGCCTCTAAAGTCCCGATTTGCGGATAACGCAGATTAACTAATCTTTGCCGCAACTGCTGCCAAGCTTGCTGAGTGAGGACGGGATCAAAGGAAAATTGAAAAGAGGACAAACCCCACTGATCTTCGCCTAAAACCAGCAAAAGAGAGAAACTTTCGCTAAAAACCAGACAAAATCTTTCATTAGCAATCGGATCCGTTGGCAAGAGCGGCAATTCATGAATCTCCGTCGGGGAAATATCGGCGGCGGATTTTTCCTGAGAAGGCAATTGCAAACCCGGCCATTGTAAATGTTTTAAAGCTTTAACGGTAAAAACACCGAATTTAAAACCCGTTAAAGCCTTGCTTTCTCTGACTAAAGCCGTCGGACCAGAGAGAATTAAACCCCCACTGGCAGCAGCATTATTTGGGTTTTGTAATAAGATATTTTCTAAAGCGGCGATCGCTGCGAACCATTCACTTTCCGCTTTCAGTTGCGATCGCTTGAGCCATTCCGATAAATTAGGATAAAAAGCATTGGGGGTGAAAGTTTCCCGTTCCTGATGGTCAGTCGGCGGGAAAATATCGCTTAATTTCGGTAAAGACCCCTCTAACATCGTCTTCATCACTGACTAGATACAAATTCCTTACCTAGAATATTACCCCCATTAATGCCCATCCCATAACGGTAAAACCGAACTCTATTGGCGGTGATATCCGCGTTTTTATAGCAGTTATCTTAATGGTGAGGTACAAAGTTTTGCTTTTGGGGAGTCGGTCGCCGATAGCAAATTAGGTTACACTTCATCTTAATCGGAAAGGCTGTCAATCGGCTTAATGATTTGTAATATAGGTTAGTGTAGTTGATCGCCTATGCCAGTTGTGGGTTTAGTAGCTTAATTCAACCTCGATAAGTCTGATATTTAATTACATCTCCCCACTTATGTGTTTTTTTGTTACATTTAAGTATTTTTTTGTTTATCTATGGTTATCATAGAGCAAGTTAAATTGTTCCCCAATTATTTCCCTAACCAACCAATCTTTGATCCCAAACCCTTTTGCCTTGACATTACGTCAATGGGAGGAACCATCGGCTCTTGGTTTGCCTGTTTAAGTGTTGCTTTCAAGCTAGGTAAACAGTTGAGTAGCGGTAACTTTTGAGCAATAGTTGGGTTCGGTTATTGACTATATTTTGCCGTGGGCAAATTCTGAGAATTAATCAGAACTAAGTGCGCTTGAGAACGTGGAGTTATTCCCTGTCTCTGCTGCCTTTTGTCTGTCTTCCGAACCTGTCGCTGCTGCGGATTTGAGGTTCATTTATCCTTTGTCTGAGAGAGAGTAAAAAATATGCTGCACATTCATATTCTTCAGGATACGTTTTTCAAGTCTTCCACAGCTTTTTCTGAAACCCTTAATAGTGGGCAAAAATTCTTAATCAAAGCGGGAACTAAATTACCAATTAAATCCTATTTTCGCCAAAATAATCATTATTCTGTCAAGTTAGCCGAAGAACAAGGTTCAGTGGGAAAAGCGGGATTTTTCTTTGATGATCATGTACAAGTAGAAGAAATACGAGGAGTTTGGATCACCAATGTTGACAGTGATATTCTCAAGTCTAAAGATAACTTAAAAGCTGGGTTGGAAAAACGTAAAAATTTAGGTTTTAATACTCTTTATCTAGTAGTTTGGAATAAAGGCTATGTGTTTTTTGAATCACAAATTGCTGATAATATCTTCACTGCTAATGAAGAAAAACTCCAAAAAGTCAACCTTGAAAAAGAGTTAGTCAGTAGAGATATACTAGCAGAAATCATTGAGATTAACCAGACAGAAAAGTATAACTTTCGGATTATTGCTTGGTTTGAATATGGTTTAATGGTTCCTCCGGCTGCTCCCTTAGTTGCTCAAAAACCAGATTGGTTTATGCTTACTCATCAACAGAAAAATACAGTTGATGGTGATGGGAATTGCCGCTTAAATCCTGCTCATCCTGAAGTTAAAGATTTTTGGATTAGTATCATTCGTGAAGTGGTAAAAAACTATGAAATTGATGGTATTCAATTAGATGATCACTTCGCTATTCATCACGCAAAACTCTTGCCTAATGGTACTAAAAATTTTGATTTTAGTATGGGGTTTGACTCCTTTACCATCAAACTTTTTCAAGAGGAAACTGGTTCAGTTAGTCCCTTAAGCAATCCCCAATTAGCGAAATTTAAAGATTGGCGCAAGGAGAAGTTAACTCAGTTAGTGCGATTGATTTTTAAAACCATTAAAGCGGAAAAAGATGATTGTATTCTCTCCATTTCTCCCAATCCTTTAGGATTTTCGATCGATCATGCTTTAGCTGATTGGCAAGCATGGGAAAAGGAGGGATTAATCGAAGAAATGGCCTTACAAGTTTATCGTCCAAATTTGCCTAGTTTTGAAGGCGAAATCGATAAATTAGAGGTAAAAGCAGCACGAGAACATATTCCCACCGTCATCGGTATTCTCACTGGTTTAAAACCCAGTGATAGACGGGTAAATTTCCAATTAATTCAAGCACAAACTCAGGAGACTCGTGAGCGAGATTTTGCTGGTTTTGCCTATTTTTTCTATAGCAGTTTATTAGACCATATTCCCACCACAGAAACCGTGGCTGACAGGGAGAAGAAATTGGCTCAAATTCTTGCTACAGATCAATTTGTTTAATTTATTCTTCGAGATTCAAAATTATCCATAAAAGGAGCTAAATTCATGACTCAATCTTCTGTTTCCTTGCATAGCATGGCTACAAAAATCGAAAAAATTTTGCTGAATAATCCTTTCTGGTTTTTGCTGTTTCTAATCGGATTGGTGGCTTTTCTATTACTTGCCAATATTGCCATTTTTCCCTCGTTAACTCTGCGGGGAGATATTGCCCTAGATAAAATTTTCATTGGCACAATTGCTATTGTTGCGGTGGTGGAACGTAGCGTAGAGTTATTTATTGCCGCTTGGCGTAATCCTGAGAAAGAGGTTTTAGAACAAGAGATTAGTCTTTTGAAAAATCTTGCCCCTCCAGAAGAAAAACCACAATTAATCTCAAAAGAAAAAGAGTTACTCCAGTACATAACTCTAACCAAAAAATATGCTCTCCTCTTAAGTCTTGTCTTTGGTTTTATGGCAAGTTTTACAGGGATTCGTATTCTAGAACCTTTGGTAAATATGACGACAACAAAACCTGAGCAAATCGCTACATTCTACAAATTAGATTTAGTTTTATCAGCCTTGGGTATTGCCACAGGAACTAAGCTATTTCATGGCTTGCCCGCTTTAGTCTCTGATACTATTACTGCTACCAGAGGGCAAGTTAATAATCCTAAGCAAAACTAATTATGGCTCTCTTGAATATTGGGTGTAAAATGTTTGTCCATATTACAAATTCTGGGAATATGGGTTACAAAGGGTCGAACACTTATCCTTGCGTTTTAATGCTTAGTGCCGTCTAACCCATCCTACAATTATTGATAAATTTTTTTATCACCATAACCCCACGAGAGCCATAACTATTTACCATTAATTAATAGTAGCCTATGAAATTTAAGCTTTCCTAGTCCAATAGACGAGAAAGTATAGTTTTCTTTGTTCAATTTTATTATCTAAAAATATTAAATAATTGTAACAAAAACAACTATCTTTTTAGTCAAGGAAATATACTGTTTTTTGTTAGAGAGGTTCAATTCATAACTGGAACTTATTTAAGGATAAAACTCATGACTACTCTTAAAGATATCGTCAAAAATCAACTTCAGGTATCCTATGAAGATATCGCCACTTCCCAATTAGCATTTGATGAGCAACTCTGTCGAGAAATTCAAGAAATTCTCAAAGCAAACAACTTCTATCACTTTACAGTAGATGGACTTTACGGTAAAATTACACGGGAAGCCTTACGAGATTTCAAAGAAGCCTTTGCTCTATCTGGGGGAGATATTTTAGGTCCTACTACTGCCCAATTTTTGTTAAATCTGAAGAAATCCATTGGACCGGGAGTTCATGATTTTAGCACGAAGCAAGGAACTCAAAAAGCCATTATCCACGAATGTAAACGCCGAGGATTAACCCTTAATTCTCAAATCGCTTATGTCTTAGCAACAGTTGAGCATGAAACCGCTAATTCTTTTAAGCCTGTGGAAGAAGCCTTCTTTTTAAAGCCTCGATCTCGACAAATGGCTCATCTTCAAACTAAATTTTACTTTCCCTATTATGGAAGGGGCTATGTCCAATTGACTCTTAAATCCAACTATGAAAAATATAGTCGAAAATTGGGCATTGATTTAGTAGCTAATAAGGAGAAAGCTCTAGATCCAAACATTGCTTTATTTGTTCTAGTAGATGGTATGTTACTAGGGGAATTTACAGGCAAAAAATTGGGGACTTATGTCAATGGCAGTAAAACAGATTTTTTTAATGCCCGAGATGTAATCAATCCTCGTGATAAAGCTCAACTTATTGCTGGTTTAGCCCAAAATTGGTTATCCAAGCTTAACGCTGAATCTATTTCTTTTGAGGGAGTTGTTCCAGAATCTCCAGAGAATCCAGAATTAGCAGAAGAATTGTTAGGGATTGAAGAACTAATGCTGATGCAAATTATGAGCAGTTGAAACTTATGTCATTAACTCATCGTGGGTTAATCGCCGTCTTAGGGTTTTGCTTCTTGGTGGGTTGTGGATTACCAGATAAGGGACAATTACCAACCGCTACTTATTCCCAACCTATACCCACTCTTACTCCTAAGACTTGTGATGATTCTCCTAGATTTCTTAATCCCGATGAAGCCCAAAAACCTCAAGAAACAGACTTAGACCGTTATTTTCGCCTAGCTTATAAGGAGGAAGCTGAAGGCAATTTTGAAACAGCGATCGCCTATTATCAGAAAGCGGCGGACTTGGCGACCTGTGATTGTGATAAACAACACGCCCTAGCGGGAAAGCAAGCCGCTCAAGAAGCACACAATTTAGTTGATCGCTATGGGGTAGAAAGTAAACCCACTCAATACTTTTGGGGTCGATTACAAGAATTAACTCAATCCCTTCCTTGTGTTCAAATTCAACAATAATTAATTTTGGGAGGTTATTATGGCACGTTGTCCTTTTGCTACACAGAAACCAATTACAGGGGGACTTGGCAATTATTCACCAGGATCTCGTTTTAAGATTGTTCATCACACAACTGAAGGCTCAACCGCAGCTGGTGCGATGGCAGCGTATAAAGCCAATAAATCCGATCCTCATTTCACCGTTGATTCCACCACCATTTACCAACATATCGACACAGCTAGTACAGCACGATCTCTGAAAAATCTACCCGGAGGTGTACAAACTAACAGAGATTCAGCAATTCAAATTGAAGTCGTTGGTTTTGCGGGTAAACCCAAGAATCAAGCAACGCTTAAAAATGTTGCCAAGTTATGCCGATGGATTGAAACCACTCATGGAGTCCCTAAAGTTTGGCCGAATGGACTTCCCCGAACTGGGACAAGAGATCCAGGTGGACATAATCGTAATGCAACAAATTGGAATACTAAAGGGGGACATTATGGACATTCCCATGTTCCTGAAAACGACCACTGGGACCCAGGTTATACCCGGGCTGAAGTAGAAATTATCATGGGAGGAAGTTTAGAATTTGTCGGTTCACCAGAAGCATTAGGAAGCGGAGAAGCGGAGGTTACTTTAAATTCTTCTATCTCACAAGTAGAAATGGAGATTACACCCCATCTCAACTTGATAACTTACAGCATTTCCTTCTCTTTGGATGAAAAAGGACAAGCAACCATTCCCCTTGATATTGCTTGGGAGCGAGTTATTTCTCTGATCCCTCAAGCAACTAAAAATGAAGAAGGAAACTGGCAAAGTTGTATCGTATCCTTAGCTGAAGAAGAAGGACAAACCCTATTAGTCGCAACCGCAGGAACACCCAATGCAACCGCTACAGTTATGGTTAAAGTCCTAGATGATGCCCAAATCTTTGAAGAAGAATCTTTGGGTTGTCCGTAGTCAAGTTTGATTTTGTCCTTATTACCAAAAAATGGAGACCAACTATGTTTGAAAAACGCAATAGCCTTCCTTTTCCTCCTCAAGGACAGAGTCCTGAATTAGAGCCTAGCGTAGAAACTCGTGATAACTTAGTTCAACAAAGAGAAGCATTAATGGCTCAAGTTGAAGAACTAGATAACTTGATTACACGAGTGAGTAGTAATGAGACACTATGTGGTCACACGGATGATAGTCAAGATGTGGAAAAATATGATGGCACTCTAGGTGTTACAAAGGATTTTGTCAATCAATTTTCTCCTCCAGTAGGTCAATTACAATGGCAAGAGAATTTGGCCGATCTTTTTAGTAAAGAAGGAGAATCTCCCGGAAATGTTGAAGGAAAACGCTGGTGTACTGGATGTTTAATTGAAGGGGATAAATTTTTAACAGCAGGTCATTGTTTTGATCAAACTGGCGGTGGATGGCAAAGGCCATCTCGTGGTAATAAAGTGATTTCTCCAGAAGAAATTGCGACACTAATGCACGTAAATTTTAACTTTCAGATCGATCCCACCACTGACAGACCCCGTCCTGATGATCGCTTTCCGATCATTAATCTTCTAGAATACCGAGAAAAGGGGTTAGATTACGCAATTATTCAATTAGGTCGAAACGAAGCAGGAGAATCGCCATCAGGGAAGTATGGAACATTAAATTTGTCTCCACAAGACTTGACTCATATAGGTTCAATGCTATGCGTCATTCAACATCCCAATGGCAACCCTAAGAAAATTGAAGCTGGTCCTTTAATCGATCATAAAAAAGGTCAACTTTTCTATGATGACATTGACACACAAGGGGGTTCATCAGGTTCTCCAATTCTGGCAGAAAAAAACGGTAATGTAGTTGGCGTACATACGAATGGAGGATGTTCAGGATTTTCTGGGGCTAATGTTGGTGTCTCCATCGGCGCAATTCGTGGAGCATCCAATCTACTTGATAGTGCAGAATCTCCCGTCATCATTTTCCCAAATCCTGCTGACGTGGAAACTGTTGATAACGAAACCCCTATTGAGTTGGAAGATACTCCCTGTTTTTCTCCCCTAGGTGAGGAAAGTCTTGAGGATTTAATCTTAGAAGCTGTTCCTTTTCCCGCAGTCGATACTCAACTCCCTATCGAGGGAACGGGTTACTACAGCTATTCCCAATTCCGTGAGAAGCAATTTGGCTTAACTGAAACCATCGAAGCAATCAAAAAAATTGGTGAATTATGGTTTGCAAGTCATCGCACTGGTCCTGTCATTGGCATAGGAAACATCAGCAAGAAAGGAGGTGGTCCCGTACCGCCCCATAGCAGTCATCAAACGGGATTAGATGTTGATTTTCGTTTATTAAGAACAGATGGTGCAAGAATTGGTATCACTTTTCACCATCCTAACTATTCTCGTACTCGAACCCAAGCATTAGTCAATACAATAAAAAGCAATCCGATTCTCAAGGTCAAGTTGATCCTTTGTAATGATAATAAGTTACAGGGAGTTCAGCCTTGGCCTGGTCACGACGATCATCTTCATGTTCGATTTAGCAAATAATTCAGTTTTGTTGTAGGGGCGCAAGCCTTGCGCCCCAAAGATTTCTAAAACTTTGGAGAATACCCATGTCAAATCTTAGTGAAGTTCTCTCTCAAGCTGCGATTAACCCTGATTTTCCCACAGATAATCCAGACTCTGCTATAGCAATTATCGACAGCTTAGAATTGATTGGTTTTAGTCCAGATTCAGCTTTACTATTTGTTGTTTTTGCTGAAAAAGCTCCCCTTTCTTCTAGTTTAATGCGAACTCATACGGTTGTGCTTAAAACGTCTGACGGTGGGAATAATTGGCGTTTAACTCTAGATGCAACACAAGGATCATTAGTGAAAGAAGAAATATTTTTCCTCAATGAAACTCAGGGTTGGTTTATAACACAATGGCAAGTTGCGGGAACATTCCCAACTTTGTATCAGACCAATGATTTTGGAGAAACATGGCAAGAATTTTCAACAATTCATGATTCGATTACGGCTAAAGGTGGAGTTGCTTCTTTTACCGAAGCCCAAGGATTACGCTTTAAATCGGAACAAGAAGGTATTGTTATTGGCAAAACTTTTAATGTTGAAGGAGAAAATATTCAATTATTTCTTAAAACCAATGATGGGGGGCAGACTTGGCAAGAAATTAATAATATACCTGCGGAATATTTTACTTGGAATAGTATTCATTCTCAGGTTTTTGATTTTAGTCATACTTGGCAGATTACTACAACTGTTGCAGGCATTTTGATCAGTAAATCTGTGGACTTATTAGCAACAATCTATCCCGCCGCTATTAGTAATGGCTAAGGCGATGGTAATTGTTTAAATAATTTACTTTATTTCAGGAGAAAAAATAGAGGACAACCTAAAAGGGAGAAAGATGATCCTAAATCACCACACCACACTATGTATCTCTTCCTGAAAATAGTAAAAAAAAACAGATTGTTGTTCATGTAAAATATCGCATATAACCCTTGAAAAGTCTCAGTGTCAAGCAGGAGGAATTGCCTTGTACTTTATTTGCGAGAATCTCTTTGATGTAGCTAATATGCTCCCTGTTCTTTCGTCGATCTAGTTAACTTTATTTTTGAGTGGGGACTTAATTGCCCTGTTTAAACCAATGCTCAAACAAATTCTTTCCCGGTTTTCTCCCAGTCATTTTCTGCCTTTTTCTCTTTTACTGCCGACAATTTTCCCAATCCTCACTTTTTCAGTTAACAAGGAGAATACAATCATGCAATCTCTCAAATTTTCTATTATTCAAGAAATCAAACATCAGGGAATTTGTGATGCTTCTGCCGCCACTGCTTTAGGAGAAAATAAATTTGTTGTTGGTAATGATGAGGCGGATCCAAAATTAGGTAATATTCTCTGGATTTATTCCTCTCAAGAGTCGGGAAAAGCACTGGAAACCATTGACATTAATAGTTGGCTGAAAAAAAATCCTAACAATAAAGAAATCGACTTGGAGGGGGCAGCTGTACTAAATGACATAATCTATTGGATTACTTCCCATGGTCGCAATAAAAATGCTGAACGAAAACTCCCTCGTCATCAATTTTTTGCTAGTAAAATTACCGATGACGGCTCTAGTATAGTTCAAGAGGGTGAGTCTTATACTCAGTTAGTCTTGCGCGATATTATCGAAGACTCTCAATTGGCTAAAATATTTGATTTCAAAACAGCAGAAACCAAAGCTCCCAAAGCTGAAGGAGGATTAAATATTGAAGGTTTAACGGCAACTCCAGACGGAAATATCTTAATCGGTTTTCGTAATCCTATACCAAACGATAAAGCTCTTTTATTGACTCTAAAAAATCCTCAAAGTTTAGTTATTAATTCCAGCAATGCTCGGGCTGAATTTGGTGATCCTATCTTGTTAGATTTGGGAGGATTAGGAATTCGTAGCATTGAATTTTGGCCAGCTTTAGAAGTATATTTAATTATTGCTGGAGAATTTCATGGAGGCGATCAATTTGTTTTCTATACTTGGTCAGGAAAAAAAGAAGATGCACCAGAAAAGATAGAATCACTGCAATTCCCTGACGGTTTTCGTCCAGAAGCTTTGTTGTTTTATCCGCATCTCAAAGATCGCTTTCAGATTTTAAGCGATGATGGTACAATCGAGCGAGTTGGTAATACTCCCTGTAAAGATATTATCGATAAAAATAATCCCGAAAAATATTTCCGCAGTATTTGGGTAAAAGTGAATTAATACTAATTCTCACCCATAAAAACTACAGATCGAATTATCGAATTTAAGTTCCCCTTTCCCCTTTTTCCCATTTTAAGGGAGACGAAGGCAGGGGGATCGAACTCTTGTAGCCGGATTTCGGAGAATTGATATAATTAGACATCCCTCTTAGTGGAACCTCAACAAAACCTAGAACAAAAATAGCTTTAAACCCATGTAGGGATAAGCTTTAAGCTCAAAAAACCGTTGCTCACGTCTTCTCAATGGTTTTTTGTCCTAGAAGCTATATTAACCTTTTTCTCTTATCCAGAGGACTTCTGGGTTCGCAAAGGGACAAAAAAGTGTGGAGAATCCTCCCATAATCGCTACAATTTTTCTAGAGGCTAAGTATTGCCCTCATTTAAGTTCTTTTGTACTCATTGAAAACCATGAAAATTCTTCACGGTACTTGGATTCCCCAATCAACGGACGAATTTATTCAGAAGGGTAGCTTTTATCTTTGGGGAGAAACTAGCACCCCGAAAAAGAGTCGCACCACTGCTGATAATTATCATCCTTTTCAGTTAAGCAAAGAAGAATTAACTAGCTTTCTCACCGGAGAGTTAGGAATAGTTCAATCGAATTATAATCCTCTTAGTCGGCAATTTGTCCCCCGCTACTTTCTTTTACCTAGCCACGACAATCAACCTTTACCCTCCTTAGAATTACTGCGTTATCTAGAAAAAGAACCCCCAGAAAATAGCCAATGGCAATCTTGGCAAATTGATTGTTATCCCCTTAGTCCTGTACTTAAACTGCTCAATGATCTGCACTTTATCTGTCTTTACAACTCCTCAGAGATTCAGTTAGGTGCAGATCTACTTTTTTGGTATCACTACAGTCAAGCTTTTAAAGAAATAATTCTCAAAGATAACTATATTCCTGCTTTTAAATATCGAGAATTAGCCACAAATAACAAGAAAACCGCTAACTTTGCCATCTACCCTCTTTGGGAAATTATATCAGCAACCTACGAAACCAATCTCGATCGCTATCTCGAATATCTTCCCCGGATTTGTCTTGCTGGCGCTGAAAATCCCCATGCTTCGCCACAATTATACGATCCCAAAACCCTACTCCGGCACTTCTCCGAATGTCTCCTCAATGAAATTGTCACTAATACAGCAATTCCTGCCAGTTTTGATAAAAAAATTAGCGAGACAATTATAGGTGACTGCCTCTCTGTGACTAAAGCTGCTGGATTTCTGCAAACCGCTGCCGCTTTAGAAAAATATCAACAGTGGCAAACTTGGAGACAGCAATTACTAGGAGACCAAAATATATCTAGTTTTAGCCTTGGTTTTAAACTAACGGAAGCACCAGAAGATAATATTGAACAGTGGCAAATTACCTTTATCCTCATCTCTAAACAAGACCCCTCCCTGCGATTAGAATTAGACGAATATTGGTATGCAGTCCCCGAAACTAGAACAAGCATACGAGCGCATTTTGGTCAAGATTTAGACAAAAATATTTTACTAAGTTTGGGTTATGCTGCCCGTATTTATCCCCCTATTTGGCAAGGATTAGAAACGGATAAACCGACGGGATTTTCTCTCAACCTTACAGAAGCTTTTACTTTCTTGAAAGAAACTGCTTGGATTTTAGAAGATGCGGGATATAAAGTGATTATTCCCGCTTGGTGGACTCCCCAAGGTCGTCAGCGCGCCAAAGTTCGGCTAAAAACTACTTCTAAATCGGGCAAATCTACCCCCGTTAGTAAAGGGATTTTTAGCCTTGAAAACATCATTGAATATCAATATGAACTAGCCATCGGTGAAGAAACTATTAGTCAAGAGGAATGGCAACAATTAATTAACACCAAAACACCCCTAGTTAAATTTCGAGGTCAATGGGTAGAATTAGAACAAAATAAAATGCAGCAAATGCTGGATTTTTGGCAGAAATATCAGCAGGAAAATCCTGATATGAATCTGATTGAATTAATGAAAAAAGCGGCCGAATCCCCAGAGGAGATTATTGTTGAAACCGATGATTTTTTGGGTTCTATGCTAGAGAAATTACAAAATCCTAGTCAACTAGAACCGATCGAAAATCCTCCCCAATTACAAGGAACGCTGCGGGAGTACCAAAAGCGTGGAGTTGCCTGGATTCAATACCTGGAACAATTGGGTTTAAATGGTTGTCTTGCTGACGATATGGGATTAGGAAAAACTCTACAGGTAATTGCTAGATTGATTGGGGAAAGAGAGGGAGATAATAATGTTTTACCAACTCTGCTAGTCGCACCCACTTCTGTGGTGGGAAATTGGGCAAAAGAAATTGAAAAATTTGCCCCCCATCTTCAGGTTTTAATTCATCATGGTAGTAAGCGCTATCAAGATGAGAGCGAATTTCAGACAGTAGCTAGTCAAAAGGATATCGTCATTACTTCTTTTACCCTAGTTCGCAAGGATTTGAAATTATTTAACTCGCAATCTTGGCAACGTTTGGTAATTGATGAAGCACAAAATATCAAAAATCCTAAAGCAGCACAAACTAAAGCAATCTTGAGTTTATCTGCACAACATCGTCTCGCATTAACGGGAACTCCTGTGGAAAATAGACTGCTTGATTTATGGTCAATTTTTAACTTCCTTAATCCCGGTTATTTAGGTAAAGAAACTCAATTTCGTAAAGCGTTTGAAGTGCCAATCCAAAAACAAAATGATCGTCTCCAGTCCACGGTTCTCAAAAAATTAGTGGAACCTTTTATTCTGCGTCGGGTAAAAACCGATAAGCAGATAATTAAAGATTTGCCTGACAAAGTGGAAAACAAACAGTATTGTAATTTAACTAAAGAACAAGCTTCTCTCTATGAAGTTGTCATCAAAGAAGTGGAAAAACAATTAGAAGAAGCGGAGGGAATAAAACGCAAAGGATTAATTTTATCTACCCTGATGCGCTTGAAACAAATTTGTAATCACCCGCGTCAATTTTTACAGGATAACAGCGCTTTTACTCCTGAGCGATCGCATAAGTTAGAGCGTTTGGGAGAAATGCTAGAAGAAGTAATTTTAGAGGGAGATAGTTTGCTAATTTTCACTCAATTTACTGAAATCGGGGACTCCTTACAAAAGTACCTGAAACAAACTTTTCGCTATAATACTTATTATCTTCACGGGGGGACTTCTCAACCAAAACGAGAACAAATGATCGAAGAATTTCAACATCCCGAAACAGAACCTTCCGTATTTATTTTATCCTTAAAAGCTGGGGGGGTGGGGATTACTTTAACCAAAGCAAATCATGTTTTTCATTTTGATCGTTGGTGGAATCCTGCGGTAGAAAATCAAGCAACCGATCGCGCTTTTAGAATTGGTCAACAAAAAAATGTTTTCGTGCATAAATTTGTCACTTTGGGAACCTTAGAGGAAAGAATTGATGAAATGATCGAGGAAAAGAAAAAGGTAGCTAATGCTATTGTTAGTAATGATGAATCCTGGTTAACGGAATTAGATAACGAAAGTTTTCGTCAGTTAATCGCATTGAATAAACAGACAATTATTTAATCGAGGTAAACCCATGAATAAATTTAGTAAAACTTGGTGGGGACAACGCTTTATAGAAGCATTAGAGGAATTTACTGACTCAGCGCGCTTGAGTCGAGGACGTTCCTACGCAAAAAATGATAAAGTCAAGAATTATAAAATTGATGGTAATTTAATTACTGCTCAGGTGCGAGGTTCCATTAATCCCTACTTTGGAGTTTACAAAGAACCTTTGTATAGGGTGAGTATCGAGATTAAACCAATTACTAAAGCAGAGTGGTCACAAGCTTTATATAATCTTGGTTCAAGAGCGAGTATGATCTCTAAACTGCTGCTCAAAGAAGTTCCCGATAATATTGATGAAGCATTTAGCGATCTGAATCTACACTTATTACCCCACAGTCAAAAGGATTTTATCACTAATTGTTCCTGTCCCGATTGGGAAAATCCCTGTAAACATATTGCTGGAGTTTATTACCTCGTTGCTTCCCAATTAGATCAGGATCCTTTCCTCTTATTTGAATTACGAGGTATCTCTCGTCAAAAATTACTGCAAGAGTTAGCAAAAACTCCCCTCGGTAAGCTGCTTTCCTCCTCCATCCAAGAGGAACAAATTCCTCTTAACCCGGTTAATTCCTATCACACTAAACCCGAAACTATACCAGCAGTAGAAACAATTGATCTCAAAGAATTTTGGCACTCTCATCACCGTTTACCCGAAAATACTCAGTTAGTTAAAGCGGCAACTATTCCCGCAATTGTCATTAAAAAAGCTGGTGATTATCCTGCATTTTGGGATAAGGATACTTCCTTTATCGAGGTAATGGAAGAAATGTATCAACGGGTACGCAATAAAAACGCTGGTATGTTATAATTAGTTAGGTGTTAAAAATTGTCAGACACCCCTCTTGGTTAAAAGGAAATTAAGGGTAGATTAAGGGGGGATTAAAAGTCTGAAAAAGCATTCTATTTTTTAAGACAAGCAGAATCTATGAACCAAGAATCTCTCAGCTTTGTCCATGGGAATGTCAAGTTAGCCGATCGCTTTTTAGTTTGTGGATTGGGTAGTCTTGGACAACACTGCGTCAAGTCTTTAAAAGAGTTTGGGGTTAGCGTTGTCGGTATCGAACTAATACAGCCTCCCAGTTGGGAAATTAATGATTTTCCCGATTTATTAGAGGAAATAATTATCGGTGATTGTCGTCAAAAAAACATTTTAGCAAGAGCGGGAATCGAGCGCTGTCGGGCTGCTTTAATTGTCACCAGTGATGAGCGAATTAATGCCACTACTGCCCTAATTATTCGGCAATTAAATCCCCTTACCCGCTTAGTGGTGCGTTCTTCTAAAGATAATCTCAATGAGCTACTCAAGGAACGTTTAGGCAATTTTATCGCCTATGAACCCACCCAACTACCCGCCAATGCCTTTGCTTTAGCCACATTAGGCACGGAAACCCTCGGTTTTTTGCATCTTGACGGTCAGAAATTGCGGATTATCCAGAGACAAATTAGCCCCGAAGATGGTTTGATTGATCGCTTTTTAGGTGATTTAAATACCCCCACCCGTCGTCTGTTAGCACACACAGCCCCCGATGAACCTTTAACGGCCGGATTTTATCAATGGTCCCCCACCACCACTATCAGAGCCGGTGATACCATTACCACCATCGAAACTACCTATCAAAATATCGATGCTACCCGCCAGAAACCGTCAAATTCTCGCCAGAAGTTGCGGCATTTTTGGCAAAAATTGCTCAAAGAAATCCAACAATTCTGGCAATTGAGTTTTCAGCAGCAAATTCACCGGGTGGCTTTCCTGTCAGTATTTATCATTATCCTGCTGGTAATGATCGGGACTTTTCTTTTCCATCTCTACGCCCCGAGAGCTTACTTTATTTCCTCTCTTTCAGGAACAGCGATTCTTTTATTAGGTGGTTACGGTGATGTTTTCGGTGCCTCTAACCCCGAAGATTTAAATGCAGTCCCCTGGTGGATGCAGCTATTTAGTCTCTTTTTAACCTTAGCTGGAACCGCTTTTATCGGGGTTCTCTACGCCATTTTGACAGAAACTTTATTATCATCAAGATTTCAATTTATCCCTAACCGTCCCCCAGTTCCCCAACAGAATCATATCGTTATTGTGGGCTTAGGTCGAGTCGGCACAGAAGTGGCTAATTTATTACTAGAAATGAAACAGGCGATTGTCGGGGTCAGCTTAAATAGGGATTTTGATGTGACTATGCTGCCAAAAATGCCCTTGATGACGGGAAATATCGAAGAATCTTTAAAAAATGTCAATTTAGACAGGGCCAAAAGTATAGCAATTGTTACCGATGACGAAATCCTCAATTTAGAAGTGGCCCTAACCACCCGCAAACTCAACCCCCAAAGCTACTTAGTCATCCGCACCACCGACGATACCCTTAGTCAACAATTAAGTCAAATTCTGCCCCAATCTCACATTTTAGGAACCAACACCGTGGCGGCAGAAGCCTTTACGGGGGCCGCTTTCGGAGAAAATATCATCTATCTGTTCCGTTGGGCGCAAAAAACGATTCTGGTGACGGAATACGAGATCGAAGCTGGGGATACTCTCAATGGTAGCTCGATCGGCGATATTGCCTACGGTTATCGAGTCGTGCCGATCCTACACCAACGAGAACGGGAAACCCCGAAATTAATGCCCGAAGATTATCTCAACTTACGCATCGGCGATCGCATTGTGGTGCTGGCCACCATCAACGGACTGCGACGGGTGGAACAGGGTCGTCGAACTCCCAAAACTTGGCGCGTGCGGGTGGAAAAAGCCTTTAATCGCAATATTGCCGCAGAAGCACCCACCGTAATCAGTCGTTTTTCTAATTGTCCCCTGAAAACCGCCAGCGATCTCATGGAAAATTTGCCAGCGACTCTGGGCGCCCCCCTCTACGAACACCAGGCAATTCGATTAGTTTCCGAGTTGAAAAAAATTCAAGTTCAAGCATTGGCCATTCCGATTACAAGCCAAAAATAACAATTTTGCTTAACTCAGAAGTTGATCCAACTTAGCGAAAAATTGATGAACATCTTCATGAATTTCATCAAATTTCATGTTAGTGGCGACGATTTCGCGGGTCAATTCTAAAGATGGAACAGATGCTAAAGAAAGTTGATGAGATTTAAGCCTTTGAAAAAGAGAGTCCTTATTTTCAAACAATAGCTTTTTCCCATCCACAACTTGAAAAATATTTGCTTTGACATCTCTCCAAGATTGATTTCGAGGCAGGGTAAGATTTTCGTTATCAAAAAAATTCCTAATTAATTCTTGAACTGGAGGAAAAAAAATATCTTGGTCGTTAAAACCGCCGGTTTGTAGGGCTGCTCTCATCCAAGCATCGGGAACTAATAAATAATTCTCAATATTTTTTCGTCGCCATTCATATAATGATTGCTTCGGATCATTTGCTTCTGGGTGGAAGGCCTGATCGTCATCATCATAATCAAACAATACCAACCTTTTCGCTGATGGAATTATTTGTTTAATCCCAGCAAAATGACGATCAGAATCTTCTTTCATTTTCTTCTTATTGCCGCCTCCCATAACCCGAAAACAAACTTTATTTAAGTTATCCTGCTTTCCTAAAGAAGTGGCAAAACCTCGTAAAAGACGCTCATCTGTTTCTCCTTCAACATACAAAATAACGGGATAATTAGATTCCGAAAGCGAAAGCTGTGTTATCTCTAAGTTAGAAACATCGGCCATCGCTGTTAAAATCGCTGGTGTAGCTTCCACTCTTTTAGGAATGCTATCAAGTAATGAGATAATTTGCCGAACGTCAACCCCTCTAATAAACTCTTCTGCGTGGGTGGCAATAAGAAATTGAGTATTTCTCTCGATCGCTTTTTGATTTTTAAAATAATCTAGAATCTCTCTTTGCAAGTTAACATGAAGATGAGCATCGGGTTCATCCAGTAAGATAGTAGTAGGTTTATAACCATAAAAAAATGCCAACAAGGTTAAAGTTTGATGGAAACCGCTGCCAGCAGATATAATGTCATAGGATTTGCCCCCCTGTTTATATTCGCAGATTATTTGGGTGTCCACTCCTCGTTCGTATTGAGGGTCTTTTAAATCAACGGTAAACCAGTTTTTGACAACCTTTTGAATTTCACTCCAATCCTCTCGATTTTCTTGCCAAACTCGCAGCAGTAAATTTCTTAATATACTTCCGGGCTGCGCTTTTCCCACTTGTTTTCGCAGCGGTCCGTCATCACGCCATTCTTCATTGGGTTCTAATCCCGAAAAAGGCGGAACGTAAGCAATAATAGGTAACAGAGAAGGGGAGTGATTTGACTCTCCTTCTAATTCACGGAAATGTTCTCATCCTTCCGAAGGAATTGCGTAGATAGTTTGAGGAGAACTATATCGTAGTTTAACCCCCAAAGAGCGTGGTTTTGGCCCGGAAGATTCCGCTATCCAAGTAACATCAATTTCAATGAGAATAAACTCTTGCTTTTTGGAACCATCTGCTTTTGTTGGATAGTGGCGCTCGGTCTTCTCTCGCCACAAAAGATTAAATTCTGGAACGGGAAGGGCTGTAAAGTTGGGAAGGACAACTTGTTTGCCGGTCTTTCCCCCCCGTTTTGCCCGCCGGAACTCCTCAATACAGAACTGCCAGATCGCTAAAGCCTGTAAGATGGTGCTTTTACCACTGTTATTCCGTCCAACCAAGAGATCGAAGAGAGCAAACTCGTAGGTTTGTTCCTTGATACTCTTGAAATTTCTCAGGGTTAGCTTGGTTATCATCGATCTGATTAGGCTGTCGGAATCTTCATCTTAAATTATGCAAGTTAACATCGCTCACTTTCCCAGATCGCATTTTTAAGGCCAAAAATAGATCGGGACTAACTCATCTCTCCAGCTAGGGCAACCAAAACGATCGCGCTTGTCGGTTCAGGGATTAGAGGGGAGTCGATCGCCTAGATTAGCACTCAAGCCCTAAGAGTGCTAAATTAACTAAAGGAGTCCTATCACAACAGCGATACTATGTCCAAAATCATTGCCTTCAAAGATGAATCCCGTCGCGCCCTAGAAAAAGGTGTCAACGCCTTGGCCGACGCAGTAAAAATCACCCTCGGTCCGAAAGGACGCAATGTCTTGTTAGAAAAGAAATACGGCGCCCCCCAGATCGTTAATGACGGCATCACCGTCGCCAAAGAAATCGAATTGTCCGATCCCCTCGAAAACACCGGGGCGAGATTAATTCAAGAAGTAGCCTCAAAAACCAAAGATTTAGCGGGAGATGGCACCACTACCGCCACCATCATCGCCCAAGCTTTAATTAAAGAAGGTCTCAAAAACGTTACCGCCGGGGCCAATCCCGTCGCCTTAAGACGCGGACTAGACAAAACTATCGCCTATCTGGTCGAGGAAATCGCCGCCGTCGCTAAACCGATCGCTGGAGATGCGATCGCTCAAGTGGCCACCGTTTCTTCCGGCAACGACGAAGAAGTGGGAAAAATGATCGCCGCCGCCATGGAAAAAGTCACCACCGATGGCGTAATCACCGTGGAAGAATCGAAATCCCTAACCACGGAATTAGAAGTGGTGGAAGGGATGCAGATCGATCGCGGTTATATCTCTCCCTATTTCATCACCGATCAAGAAAGACAGATCGTCGAGTACGACAACCCCCTGATCCTGATTACCGATAAAAAAATCAGTGCGATCGCTGAATTAGTCCCCGTCCTCGAAGCCGTTGCTCGTCAAGGTCGTCCCCTATTAATTATCGCCGAAGATGTGGACGGCGAAGCCTTAGCCACTCTCGTGGTCAACAAGGCCCGGGGTGTCTTAAATGTCGTCGCTATCAAAGCCCCCAGTTTCGGGGAACGTCGCAAGGCGGTTTTACAAGATATCGCCATTCTCACCGGCGGTCGTCTGATTTCCGAAGAAGTGGGCTTAAGTCTTGACACGGTTAGCCTCGATCTGCTAGGGCAAGCGGCAAAAATCACCCTAGAAAAAGACAATACAATTATTGTCGCCTCCGGGGACAGCCGCAATAAAGCCGATGTGCAGAAACGTCTCGCCCAACTGAAAAAACAGCTAGAAGAAACCGATTCTGAATTCGATAAGGAAAAATTACAGGAACGCATCGCTAAATTAGCCGGCGGTGTGGCCGTCATTAAAGTCGGGGCAGCCACAGAAACCGAACTCAAGGATCGCAAACTCCGCATCGAAGATGCCCTCAATGCCACCAAAGCCGCCGTGGCAGAAGGTATCGTCCCGGGCGGTGGCACAACCTTGATTCATCTGGCTTCTAAGGTGAAGGCTTTCAAAGCTTCTTTGACTAACGATGAGGAAAAAGTCGCCGCCGATATCGTCGCCAAAGCCCTAGAAGCCCCCCTGCGTCAGTTAGCCAACAACGCCGGTGTGGAAGGCGATGTGATCGTGGAAGGTGTGCGCGATACCGCTTTTAGCATCGGTTACAATGTCCTCACCGGCAAGTACGAAGATTTAATCGCCGCCGGAATTATCGATCCAGCTAAAGTGGTGCGGTCAGCCGTTCAAAACGCCGCTTCCATCGCCGGTATGGTCTTAACTACGGAAGCCCTCGTGGTCGAAAAACCCGTTAAAGAAGCCGCAGCCCCCGATATGGGCGGCATGGGCGGCATGGGCGGCATGGGTGGCATGGGTGGCATGGGCGGCATGGGTATGATGTAATTCCTGATGCCCTCTGGCCCTTGAAAATAATCTCATGCAATTGAGCCAATCTGTCCCTTTTCTGGTTAACATCGGCATTAGGGACAGGTTTTTTTCTCCCGGGAAAAACTTTTTCAGCAGAACCTGCTTAATCTATCCTTTGCATTAGTCCAGACATTACACTAGAAAAGAAGGATTATTCCCACAAATCATGACACTGCTGACGGTTCGATCGCTCAAAAAAGACTTCGGTATCAAGGAAATTCTCAAAGATGCGAGTTTTAGTCTCGATGATCGCGATAAAGTCGGCCTGATCGGTACGAATGGATCGGGAAAATCGACCCTATTGAAAATGATCGCCGGTTTAGAATCGATCGATGGTGGCGAAATTCAAATCAATTCGGGGATGAAAATCGTCTATTTACCCCAGCAACCGGAGCTAGACGACGATAAAACGGTTTTAGAGCAGGTTTTCGCCGATAGTGGCGAAAGTATGACTTTAATCAAGGAATACGAGGAATTGTCTGATCGCCTTGTCCATGAGCCAGAAAATCTGGATACTATTATGGAACGTTTGTCAAGGGTTTCGCAACAAATTGATAAACTTGCGGCCTGGGATTTAGAAACCAATGCTAAAGTTATTTTAAGTAAACTGGGTATCGATAATTTTAATGCTCGCGTGGGGGATTTATCGGGGGGATATCGCAAAAGAATCGCCATCGCTACCGCACTTTTAGCCGATCCTGACTGTTTATTGATGGATGAACCCACAAACCATTTAGACGCGCTTTCCGTGGAGTGGTTACAGAGTTATTTGTCCCGTTTTCGGGGAGGATTATTATTAATTACTCATGATCGCTATTTTCTCGATCGAGTGACTAATCGCATCATTGAAATCGATCGGGGAGACTTATCTACTTATGCCGGTAATTATGCCTATTATCTAGAAAAAAAAGCTTTAGCGGAAGAATCGATCGCCAGTAGTCAACGCAAACACGCGGGAGTTTTACGACGGGAATTAGAATGGTTATCCCGGGGACCAAAAGCGCGCAGTACCAAACAAAAAGCGCGCATCGATCGCATTCAGGCAATGGGGACTAAGGAATTTAAACAGGTGGAGGGAAAAGTCGATATTGCCACCGCAGGAAGACGCATCGGCAAAAAAGTTATTGAACTAGAAAATATCTCGAAAGCTTACGGAGATCGCACTTTAATTAAAGATTTTACCTATATTTTTACTCCCGAAGATCGCATCGGTATTATTGGCAGTAATGGGGTAGGAAAATCTACTCTCATGGATATTATTACCGGGAAAATTCTCCCCGATTCAGGCACAGTTGACATCGGTTCCACTATTCATATTGGTTACTTTGATCAACAATCCGATGATCTCAATATCAATGAAAATCAAAGAGTGATCGAATATCTGAAAAGTGTGGCCGAATTAGTCAAAACCCTAGACGGCAGCGTGATTACCGCTTCCCAGATGTTAGAAAAATTTCTCTTTCCTCCCGATCAACAGTATGCACCAATTTATAAACTTTCTGGAGGAGAAAGACGACGGTTATTTTTACTACGAGTTTTGATGAGTGCGCCTAATGTTTTAATCTTAGATGAACCCACCAATGATCTCGATGTGCAGACTTTAGCAATTTTAGAAGAATATTTAGAGGACTTTAACGGTTGTGTGATTGTTGTTTCCCATGATCGCTATTTTCTCGATCGAGTAGTTGATACTATTTTTTCCTTTGAAACGGGGGGTAATATCCGTCAATATCCCGGTAATTATTCCCTTTATCTCGATCAGAAAAAAGAGGAGGAGGAACCAAAAGAAAAAAAAGTCACCCCAAAAACTGTTAAAGCTTCTTCGTCACCTGTCAATAAAAAAATCTCTTTTAAAGAGAAAAAAGAATACGAAGATATCGAAAAACAAATACCAATTTTAGAAGCAAAAAAAACTGAAATTGAACAGGTACTTTATGGAGAACCCCTAGAAGATTTTAGCAAAATAACCGACCTTACCGAAGAATTAGCTCAATTGAGTCAAAAAATTGATAATTTAACCGATCGCTGGTTAGAATTAGCGGAAAAATTAGGCTAGGATAATCCCTATTTTCCCGATCAATTTAGTCAAAACTGAGTGATAATTTCTGGTGAATCATCCTCATCCATGACCAGATCTACCGACTCCACCCGCAAGAGTGCCAAATTATCGTTAACCACCCCTTGAAGATAGATTTCCCCCATCCCTTCACCCCCCAGATCGATCGAGCCGAAAACTTGACCGGTTTTGGTATTAAAATTAAACTGAAAATAATTAGCCGAGGAGATTCCCTCGCTCACATTATCGTATTTAGCGATCTCTTGACCACTGTTATCATAAAAAGATACTTGAAAATTTTCTAAAACTCGCATTTTTCCCGAACCTTTTTCCGAAAAGATAGTCGGGGCCGTTTTTGCATCATAACTAAAAGAACCTTTAGCTGTATAGCCTTGATTTCCGAACCATTGAAAATCGATCGTCACTGCTAAAACCCCTTGGCTATTCATGTTAGCAACTAAAAGCCAAGCTAATAGTAAAGTCAATATCATCTTTTTCATTAGTCGGTTATTTCAGTTACAGCAGTTATCCTAATGGTGAGGTACGAAGTCTCTGGTTTTGGAGAACAGGGAACAGCGAACGGTAGCTAGTCTTCCAGAGATGATGTCAAATCCAAGCATACTTCATCTTTTTGTCAGGCGGTAAAGATGGCTTTACTTAATACTATTTTATCACTGCCCGGAATGAAATCGCTGATCGCCTCGATTCCCAAATTGCTACTGTTGAAGATAAAATTATCGCTACCATTACCACCAGTGAGTAAATCATCGCCTGAATCGCCAATGTACCATTAATATTATTAGTCCCAATTAGTTTGAGGTTTTCGACATTATTGGGTAAGGTTCGATTAATTGCGCTTTGTCAGGTGTCAGCAATAATTACTTGTCCTCGTTTTCATCTGTGCCATCACGATTATAGCAAAAGGGATTGCTACTTGCTTCTAGTTCTGACCATCTTTCCTCTGTTTAGTTCATTTAATCGAGAAAATTATTGAGACCATTGTTCAAAAAATTGCCGCAACTCGTCAAAAGAATTAACGGTTAGTGCCGATTTCAGTAACTCGTCTAAAATCGATAATACGGAAATTTTATCAACAGCTTGCTCAATTTCTATTGGAATGTCACCCAATCGCGTTTTTAAAACCATTTTAATATAATCACGAGCATTTTCTAACGCTCCAATTTCCTTCCCAATTTCCTTCCCAATTTCCTTACCTCGTTCTATTCCTCGTAACTCCATATTACTTATTAAAGGCATGGTTCTTTCCTCCTCAAATTGTTTGATTTTACTCTCTAAGCTTGACTGTAATTCAGTAGATAAAGTCATCATATTGTCGATGATTTCAAACAGTTTAATTATCTGTTCCCTCTCAAACTCCTTTTCATATAATCCCCTGATTAACTTCCACTTCCACTGTTCCCGTTGTGGCAGCTTCCCAGTAGTCGCTTTCGTTTTCAGGTGTGCCATCACTATTATAGCAAATGGATTGCTACTTGCTTCCAATTAGTCACTGATAACTGATAACTGGTAACTGATAACTGAATAGAGTTTGTCAGCGAAACGTTTTTTTGTCTTTGCTGAAGCGGTAATCCTTTTTAGTTCTTTTTCTAGGGATTCAGGAAGTTTTGTCCAATCAATTAATTGGTGAACTTCTGAAAAAAAGAAGCCTAAAAACGCTTCAAAATATTCGGTTAATGCTTCTTTCCAGGGTTCATCATAATTGGCGGTTGTTTGGTTCATCAATTAGGGTGATAGTTTTAATTGTTATCCGCTTCTGGATAAGAGTTTTAAGTTAATTGTTGGGCAGTGCAT
>NZ_JADBSA010000079.1:0-22566 GCF_020246945.1 Microcystis sp. M113S1
AAACTCTTGCATAAATGCAAGCTATCAAGTCGGGTTTTGAATGGTTGTCATCCGTTATGATAATTGTACCAGAAGGCAATTGATAACCTGTTAAATTCCCTTGTTTCCACCATCTCCAAGCCGTTCGATAACTTATTCCTGCTTTTTTTGCATAGTCTGATAGTTTCATGTCTATATATTACCATGCCTGACTATATCTGACTATATTTGTATTGAAACTTTACAATACCAATTTCCCGAATCGGAGTCTCAAAAATGGAAATTAACAAGTTTTCCTTTTGGCTCGTCGGTCGTCAATACCAAATTAGGTTACACTTCATCGACCCCAGGGTTAATGCGGATGGAGGGACTCGAACCCACACATCAAAGACACTAGAACCTAAATCTAGCGCGTCTACCAATTCCGCCACATCCGCAAATATGTCACCGTATTTCATCATAGCATAAGATACTATAGGAAAGATAAAATTTTTTATTCTTAATAATTTTATGCTCTTAGGTTTTGTCTTTCAGTCTCCCGGCCCCGTCCTCTGGGAGATCGGACCAATTTCGGTGCGCTGGTATGGATTTCTCATCGCTATGGCGGTATTATTGGGTGTCACCCTCTCCCAGTACCTCGCCCAAAAAAGAGCGATCGATCCGGATTTAATCGCTGATTTGGCCATTTGGTTAGTAGTGGGGGCTATACCTGCAGCCCGTCTGTACTATGTTCTCTTTCAGTGGCAAGAATACGCGCAAAATCCTGCTGATATTATCGCCATTTGGAAGGGAGGTATCGCTATTCACGGGGCAATTATCGGGGGTTTGCTGGCAGCCCTAATCTTTGCCCGCGTTAATCGGGTTTCTCTTTGGCAATTACTCGATCTGGTGGCACCTTCAGTTATTCTCGGTCAAGCGATCGGACGTTGGGGTAACTTTTTTAATTCGGAAGCTTTTGGCAGTCCGACTAATTTACCTTGGAAGTTGTTTATTCCTCCGGCTAGTCGTCCTTTAGAATATATCGCCGTCGATTATTTTCACCCCACCTTTCTCTACGAATCTCTCTGGAATCTGGGAGTTTTTGCCCTACTCATCTATCTATTTTTCTGGGGTTTAAAATACCCTAGTAAATTAAAAATTGGCACCCTTACCCTAGTCTATTTTATCGCCTACAGTCTAGGTAGATTCTGGATCGAGGGGCTACGCACCGATAGTTTAATGTTTGGACCTCTGAAAATGGCGCAAATAATTAGTTTAGCGGCGATCGCTATCGGTATTTTCGGTTTATTCTGGTTATATAAACTGCAGCGTCCTTTACCAGATGTGGTGGCGACCGTCAGTTATAATCAAAAGTCACCCTAGCTAACCCTGACAATGGATATAGTAACGATTTTTCAACAGGTTTTAAACGGTTTATCGATCGGTAGTGTCTATGCTATTTTTGCCCTCGGTTACACTTTGATTTTTTCCATTTTAGGGATTATCAATTTTGCCCATGGCGCAATTTTTACCCTCGGTGCCTATTTTACCTACGCTCTAGCGGGGGGAGTTTTCGGTTTTAATGGTTTATTGGCTAATGCCAAATTACCCTTTTCCTTACCCTTTTTTTTGGCACTTTTGCTAGGCTGTATCCTTTCAGGTTTCACCTCGGTTCTTCTGGAAAGATTGGCCTTTAAACCCCTCCGGGTACGGGGTTCCGATTCTCTCTTGACTCTGGTTTCTAGCCTAGGGGCAGCCTTGGTGATTGTCAATGTCATTCAATACTTATTCGGGGCAGAAATTTATACTTTTCCCGATGGGATTTATGGCAATCTTCCCCCCGCAATTAATTTTGGTACAGCCGATCGCCCCGTGGCAATTCGCACAATTCAGATGATTATTTTTCTGGTTTCAGCAGTGATGGTAGCTTTACTGACTTATTGGGTTAATTTTACCAAAATGGGCAAAGCTTTACAAGCAGTAGCTGAAGATGTCACCACTGCCAGTTTGTTGGGGATCAATCCCGAAAAATTTATCGTGATTACCTTTTTTATTAGTGGTGCCTTGGCAGGTTTAGCAGGAACTTTAGTCGGTTCTAGTGTTAGTATCGCCGGTCCCTATTTCGGCATTGCTTTCGGATTAAAAGGTTTAGGAGTGATTGTTTTAGGGGGATTGGGAAGTATCCCCGGAGCGGTAATCGGTGGTTTATTATTGGGTATTGCCGAAGCTTTTGTTCCCGCAGAATATTCCGGTTATCGAGAGGCGATCGCTTTTGCTATTCTCTTTATTATGTTGTTAGTTCGTCCCCAGGGTTTACTAGGCAGAAAGTTAATTCAAAAAGTCTAAGTCGGTTTAATTGGCCGAGAGAAAAACTGTTTTTCCCGACAAGGAAGATTGATAGGCAGCATAGGCCACTTCTAGGGCATAAAGACTGGCTTGGGGAGTAACATAGAGAGGAACCCGATCGAACAGATAATCTAGTACCATGGCGGTATCTTTGGCAAAAAGACCGCGACGGGTTTCCGCTTCTAAAGCTTGGCTACCTTCACTATTAATTAACTGCCCTGTTTCCCCTTCAAAAATTAAGCTACCCCCCTCGCCATGAATAGTGAAAGTTCGCTCATTCTGCCAAAAAACTTCCCCTTTGCCGTAGGTAACTTCGGCAATTAAGCCATTTTTAAATAATAACTGCGCCTCACACAAACAGGCCAGAAAATAATCGGATTCCGGGGCATTCCAATAACGACAATGACAGGATACGGACTCCACTTCCCCAAATAAATTAGTCAAGCGATGGATACGAGAAAGGGCAGCGATCAAAGGAAAACCGAATAAATCCCGATGAAATGTCCAGCGCCGGGGTGCTGGTCTGCCGGGGGCGATCGTGGTATAACGGGCTAGGTGGATATTGCCGAGGGTGGCTAAATACTGCTGTTGGGTTTGATGCAGTCCCCCCAAAAGTTCAATATGTTCGACGTGCAGTAATTTGTTCTCGGTTTCGGCTAGGGTGATTAATTCAGCTGCCGCTGCCGGGTGGAAAGCTAGGGGATACTCGACGATAACGTGCTTACCGGATTTTAAGGCAGTACGGGCGATCGAGGCATGGGCCTGATTAACATTGGCAACGACAATCAGATCGAGATCGGGATGGCTGGCCAGGCTTACTGCCGAATCTAGGGCAGAAATTTGGTATTTTTGCGAGAAATTAGCGATCGATTCGGCACTATTACCGCTAAAATGCAGAAGCCTAGCGCGATCATCCGCTTGCAAGCTTTCAGCGCGACGTTGAGCGGCGAACCCCGTCCCAACTATACCAATTTTTAGAGGACGATGAGAAGTCATCAGGGGCATTCTGGAGACATTAATTATCGGGAAGTGGGGTGTGGGAAGTGGGGAGAATAAATAAAAATAATCTCCTGACTCCTGCCGACTGCCTCTCGCCTTTTCCAGCTTTATCTTGGCAATCAACCTATCTATTATCTCAAAAATAGCACCCTAAAAGATGTGGGAGGGTGAATTCATATTTTGAATGGGCAACGCCAATTTTTTGCTCCTGTTTAGGCCCCAGATCTTCTAAACCGCGATCGGTTGTCGGGGAGCATGACGACGAGGGGAAACCACCACGGGAGTTGGCGACACTGCACAGGTTAATTCTAGAGACTGTTCTAAACTAACCACCCGATTGAGTTGTTGCCATTCAGTGCTAAAAGGAGGCATCGCTAGAGCGCAGGCTTTCCAATGAGCTTCGACGGGAACATCTAGTTGTTGACAAGTGCCACCGCGCCGACCTTGGGTTTGATAGTATCGGCAGTATCGACAGGAAGAGGTAAGAAAGTTTGCGGCTTGCATGGTTTGGCTTTAAAAGGAAGATGATTATAAGGAACTCAAGGGATGACTCTCTTTTCGCTCTGTGTAATATTGTCCTACTCTCTGCCAAGGGTATTTTCCTGACTACCACAGCTAGAACTGATATGCCATATAGTTTTTAGTGATCCCCAAAAAAAATTTTATTTTTAGAATCTTTTAATAGTTACTTTGCAAAAAGCAGCACTGTCTCAAAACTGAAGATTTCAACTCAGTTGTGGCCGAGGTTATTGGGTCTAGTATCAGCAATAACAGAACGGGGATCAAGCCTTAGCTCGATAGAATTGATGAATACAGGTTCAATTAAGACAGAAAAGATCGCCCAATTGATTCCTGACTCAAAACCACTCTTTCCACAAGACTATAAAAAAATTGAATCTTTTACCCCGCCCGACTGGGCAAAACAAAAAGCACAACATTGCCAACGCTCAAGCTCTCCGGAGGGAGTGGGAGACTGACAACGAGGGCAAATTGGCCAGGATCGGGTTCTATGACGTATTTTCTGGCTCCAAGTCTCTAAAATGTCCGGTTGCTGGGGATTTTCTGGCGGTTTTTCCGGGGTGACATAGCTAGGATGATCTCTGAGGGAATTAGGCGCGATCGCTTCTAGCGGAATTAACTGACTATCCTGCTGCCAACGGGCAGCAGAAAAGCGGATATCGCTCAAGGGAGTCTCTAACTGACTATTAAGCCGTTTTAATAAGCTATAGCGTTGTAAAGACAATTCCTGTGCTAAAGCGGCGCTACTGGTAGCCACCGATAAAACCCCGCGACTCAGGGAAAAAGGCCGGGTTTGCTCAAGCAGACGGGAATTAATAATTTTTGGCCACAATTGCAGCACTTGATCATAGTGGCAATATTCTTCCCAACCCGCCTGTTGAGTAATAACCGCCAAAATTTTGGCAAGAGAATGTAAAGACATAGAGAAAATCTAGGGAATACCACGATACACTAGGACGAAAAAACCTGCTAACTTTTCAGCATAACCTTTAATATCCTTGCCCTAGATATCCGCCATGAAATCCGATCGATCCCCATCCCCCCAAGATTTGCCTCTCTCGATCGTCCATCAACCCAGTTCAGCCATCGATCCCGCTCGGGAACCAGAATACCTAGAAGCTGCTGTCATTAACGTCTATCCCCAAGCTAAAGATGTCTTTTTTACCCCTTGGGGTATCCGGGCAATGGTGATCTTTTTAATTGCTAATAGTCTCCTCAGTCTCAATCAATGGTTAACCAATACTACCCCCACCCCGAGGAAAGCTGAGAATTCCCCCCTCGAGCAGCGCCAAAATAACTCCCGCCACCTCGATCGATTGATAGCGATCGCTCGTCCAGTACAGAAAACTCCTCAAACCAGTCCGATCGTTAATATTCCCGCTCCTCCCCTTAAAACCAGCCCGATAACTAATATTACCGCCCCACCAGTGGTTCAGAGTCCCCCCACCGCTATAAATCCGACTAATGCCCTCTTACCGCCAAATCCGCCACCGTCCCCCATGCCTGCCCATCAATTACCCGTCAGTAAGATCAAGCAATCTTTACCCGTCGCCCCCACTTCCCCCAGTACCCCGCCAGTATCTTCCCTAGTTTCCGCACCACCGCCACCACCACCCCAAGTCACCCCTGCCCCCTCGACCGCGATCATTAACGAACGAATGTTGGAGGAATTGCGTCAAAGAGAAGAATCACCCGCTAATTTACCCTTTTTTCAACGGGAAAAAGCCCGTCGTCTGGCTAATCAAAACCGACAGGATGCCACGGAGTTAATGAAACAGTTACCGCCAGAATTACAAGCATCCCCTTCTCCCAGTAGTCCGGCACCTTCAGAAACAGCCGATCCCTCCCAGTCCCCCGTCCCTAGTTCTATCATTATTGATAGGAGCGGCACTTCGGTAAACTATTAGGGTTCCTATCGGGAGGACGGCAATGGGTTTGTTTGAGCGCATGGGCCAAGCAATTCGCGCCCAAGTCAATAGTCTGATTCAGGAAAATCAAGATCCAGAAAAACTACTGGAAAAGGCGATCTTGGAGATGGAAGGGGAATTGATGCAAATGCGACAAGCCCTGGCGGCAGCCGTCGCTACCCAGAAACGTACCGAGCGCCAACGACAACAACAGGAAAAAGCAGCCCAAACTTGGCACGAACGCGCCCAATTAGCCCTAAATCACGGTAACGAGGAACTCGCCCGCCAAGCTCTCAGCCAATGGCAAACCTATCAAAGTCAGATCGCCCCCCTACAAACCTCCCTGCAACAACAAACGGCCATTATACAAAAGTTAAAGAAAGAACTCTTGACAATTGAACGCAAATATGCTGAGATGAAAGCACAGAAAAGCCTTTATGTGGCCAGATTGCGATCAGCGAGTGCCAGTCAAAAAGCCCAAGAAATTATGGGCAGTTTGAACAGCAGTCAGATGGGGACTATTTTCGAGAAATTAGAAGCAAAAGTCTTAGAAGCCGAATCCCAAGCCGATTTAATCCAGTATAAAGACCCCTTAGAGCGACAATTCCAAGATTTGGAGGGACAAAAACAAATTGAAGCCGAATTACTCAAGTTAAAACAAGAAAACTTGGATGGGTGATGGGGAGATGGGGTGATGGGGAGATGGGGTGATGGGAAAATTTCAACTAAAACCCCAATACCCCAATACCCCAATACCCCAATACCCCAATACCCTAATACCCTATCCCCTAACCTAGCTCTCGTGGTTTATATTGGAGAATAAGCCGTTAGGCAACATGGGAAATTTTAAGAACAGTTAACCGATTTAGTACACACCGAGAGGAACAAGAGCGTCATGGGTTTATTCGATCGCCTTAGCCGAGTTGTCCGAGCTAACCTCAATGATATGGTGAGCAAGGCTGAAGATCCAGAAAAAATGCTGGAGCAAGCTGTCAGTGATATGCAAGAGGATCTAGTACAGGTACGTCAAGCGGTCGCTAGAGCGATCGCCGAACAACGACAAACAGAACAAAAATACAGCAAAGACCAGTCAGAAGCGGTTAAATGGGAACAAAGAGCCAAATTAGCCCTTTCTAAAGGGGATGAAACTCTCGCCCGGGAAGCTCTTAAACGCAAGAAAGATTTCACGGAAACCGCCGCCATTCTCAAAAATCAACTGGATCAGCAAACGGTACAGGTAGAAAGTCTGAGAAAAAACTTGATTGCGCTCGAAAGTAAGATTTCTGAGGCAAAAACCAAGAAAAATATGTTAGTAGCTCGCTCCAGAGCCGCAAAAGCTAACGAAGAACTCCAAAAAACCCTCGGCAGTATCGATACCAGTAGTTCCATGTCCGCTTTTGAGCGCATGGAAGAAAAAGTTGTGCAGATAGAGGCCCGTAGTCAAGCTTACGGTGAATTGGGTGGCATCGGCATCGAAAATCAATTCGCTGCACTAGAATCGGGTAGCGATGTGGAGGATGAATTGGCACTGCTAAAAGCAGGAATGTCCGGGGGAGCATTACCCGGTACAGCTTCTAGTCAACCCACTTTACCCCAAGCAACCACCGTCAGGGATTCGGCAGTGGATGCAGAATTAGAGGAATTGCGATCGAAGTTAAAAGAACTGTAAAACTTTGAGCGCATCGAGACGTATCATCTATGGTACGTCTCTATTTATTAGTTTTGTTGTTGAGATAGGAAATAAGCTAAGACGCATTTTAACCGCCTATCCTTAGATTAGCTGAATTTCCCCCAATCCCTTTACTGTTGCCTCTTGCCTCATCTCAACAAGCAATTTAAATACGCGGGCAGCTTATCCCTGTTGTTATTACTAGACAAGGGCAGCTTTGTCGATACTAAACATCTGATTAGGTTTTGCCGAGCAGAATTATCCACCCTATTCCGTTAATCCTTCAGCGTGTTTAACCGAGCGTAGTTGGTTAAGAAACTGCTCTATTTCTTGAGTTTTATCGATCTTGGGTGGTAAATTAAAGCCATATTCAAGAGGAGCATCAATAACAAGAATTTTTTGATTATTGATGTTACTTTCGTCAATCAACCATAAAGCATGGGTTTGATAAGCTGGAATCACTAATAATCTGACTATGATATTTTCTTCAGGGATATTTTCATCAATCCAGCTAATAGCTTGATCGAATTTTTGTGCTAATTCCGATTGAAAAATTCCATCCACAGACCAATCTGTAGGTTCACTGCCAAGGCTACTGGAGCGAGCGTAGGCGATCGGGGTATTATCTGATTTTACTTGAAGATGCCATTGCCCTGATGGATGAGCTAAACGGGTTAAATCGTTGGTTGGTTCAACCACTGCATTTGCAGGTAGATTCCAGACGTCTACACTTTCATGCAAAGCAGGGGAAACTGCACCGAGAGACTCAGTTATTCTAGACAAGCTAAAACCTACTTTTCTTTGTAACTGAGTTAAAACGTCATCGGGTAAGGTTTTAAAATGTGCCATTTTAGTTTATCTCCTAATATTAATCCATGTCCATCGCCATTGACCTTCGCCATAGGCAGTTTTAACTCGATCGTAGGGAATAATTATTTCACCCCGCCAAGGATCATAAATGATGACCTGGGGGACTGAATCAATTATATCCCAACCGACTGCTAAAACGGCATGACCTCCTCCTCCATTCCATTTAAAACCGATTTCTACTGCACGTTGATTATCAAGTTCAGTTTGTAAGGTGGTAAATTCAATCAAACCATTAATATAAATTGGATTAAAACTATACCTTACCCACATAGGAGCAATATTAAGAATTGGCAAGGGTTTATTGCATAATGAACTATTGGGTGAACTGCAACAACCTGTTAATTCAAAAGCAACATTGGCAAGGTTACATTGCTGCGTTGTGATGTCATCATTTTGCTGAAAAACCATCTGCATTGAAGCCGCCCAACACCATTGGGTTTGTTCTTGTTTAATCCAAGTGATTTTGTTAATTCTAGTGGCTTGCCCTAGGGTATCATCGCTGACAAAAGCTAAAAAAGCTGCTGCTTGTAAAATGATCGGCTTTCCTTGTTCAACTCTTAAAGGCATCGATTTTTTCTGGGAGTGATATAAAGTAATTGGAAAAAGAGTAACTCAGCAGCATAACTTTGTTACTCTTAATTATCATTAGAACAGTGATTCTAAAACTCAGCACTAATAGAAATTCCAACAGACACACGACCTAGAGCATCTTCCCCCGTCTGAGCAAAAGCAACTATTCTCTGAGGAAGAGTGTTAGGAGGTGTTTCCCAGTCTAGATTAATTGCAGCACCTGTAATTAATTTTGTCCAATCAGGAGCGGCACCATCTCCTATGGTTTCTCCCACTGCATCCACAAGTGCATCAGCAATAACTTTAGCTAAACCTTTACTTGCTGCAGATAAAAAGACTTTGGCCGCTTCTTCAGGAGTGCCTCCTAAGCTACCACTTAAGTCAGCAGGTAATTGAATACCGTCAATTTTTGCCATATTTAACACTCTACTTTCATTTGATGTTTTTAGTCTATCTGACTGACATAAAAATAACATTTGGATCGACTATCAATATGTTCTTTAATTAATTCTTCATTTTTTATTGATTAAATGCTAGTTACTAAACGGTAAACAACGGAAATTGTCGGTATTTTTATTAAGCCTCTTTACAAAAGTCGGATAATAACGGATAATGACGGTAGATGGTAATCTGGCTGAAAGCAAAAAAGTCATTCACATGGATACTCAAGAGATTTTTAACCTTATTGATGAGGTGGTTTTTAGGCAAACAGGAAAACACCTAGATACTTTACAATTGGGGATTTTAAAAAGCGTTTTTAATGGTTATAAATATGCTCAAATCGCCCAAGATTATAAATGCAGTGAAGGTCATGCTAGAGATAAAGCCTATGAACTTTGGCACATTCTCTCAGAAGCATTAGGCGAAGATTTAAACAAATCAAATGTTCGATCAGCAATTGAAAGATTAATAATTACTAATAGTAGCAATAACTTGGTTAATTCTGGACAAATTGAAAAACTTAATTTTTGTCCCAACTCCCCTCAATATCCTGAAAACTTAGCCATGGATAATTCTGATATAATTGAAACCGAAAACTTGTTGATTGAAGAAAAATTAAAAGAAGCAAAACTAGAAACCGTTCCCAGACTGGTGCAAGTAGGGCTAACTGCTGAACAAATTGCTCAAGCCCTCGATTTACCTTTGTCATTAATTTTAGAAACTTTAAGGTAATTTCTTAATGGATAGCACAATAGTTTTTTTTCAAAATCTCACAAAGAATCGAGGCAATGTTATCCTTAATGTCTCTCGGCTTATTAGTTTATAATCTCGGTCAGGGAGAACTGAGAAATAGCTTACAGCCCTTCTCATAAAGATGAAGTATAACCTAAATTGGTATCTACGACCGAAGACCGGCTACTGTTAACCGTTTCGGCGTTCCCCAACTACCTCATCACTAGGTAAAAATCCCCAAGCAATGCCGCTCAAAACCCTTTAATTCTGAAGATAATCCTAAGATTTACCCCGAAAAAGAGCCAGAAAGGTGAGGATAGCTAGGATGGAAGTGAAAAGCAATTTTGACTCGAAATTATCCCAAGGGATCGATCGCATTTAACGAAACCCTTACCCTAACAGCATAGGACAAGAGAAGGACTTATTAAGGAGAAACCCAGCCATGAAAATCGGCATAATCAAAGAAAGTGACCAAGGCGAGGCGCGGGTGGCGCTAGTGCCAGATACCGTCGCCCGTTTAGTCAAGGCGGGATTTGAGGTAATTGTCCAAAATACGGCGGGAATTAGCGCTAACTTTGCCGATAGTGCCTATAGTGCCGTGGGAGCCGCCCTGAGCGAAAACAGCGAATATATCTATGAAACTGCCGATATTATTCTCAAAGTCGCTCCTCCTAGCGATAGCGAGATCGATCGCCTGAAAAGTGGAGGTATCCTCATCGGCTTTCTCGATCCCCTGCGTCAGCCCCGGCGCATTGCCAAATTAGCCGAGCGCGGGATTACAGCTTTGAGCATGGAATTAATTCCCCGCAGTAGTCGCGCCCAGAGCATGGATGCCCTCTCCTCTCAGGCTAACCTCGCCGGTTACAAAGCAGTACTCCTCGCCGCTGTTGGGCTGCCGAAAATGTTCCCGATGATGACTACCGCCGCCGGTACGATCGCCCCGGCCAAAGTGCTGGTATTGGGGGCAGGAGTTGCCGGATTGCAAGCTTGCGCTACCGCCCGCCGTTTGGGGGCAGTGGTGGAGGCTTTTGATATTCGTCCCCAAGTCAAAGAAGAAGTGCAGAGTGTCGGGGCGAAATTTATTGAAATGCCCCTAGAAGAAGATACCGTCGCCGATAACGGTTACGCCAAAGAGGTTTCTCTTAGCACACAGGAGCGCATTTGTCAAGCCCTAACGGAACCAATTAAGCGAGCCGATGTGGTGATCACCACCGCCCAAGTACCGGGGAAACAGGCCCCGCTGCTAGTCACCAAAGAAATGATCGCCACCATGAAACCGGGGTCGGTAATCGTTGATTTAGCGGCGGAACAGGGCGGAAATTGCGCCTACACCCAACCGGGACGAGAAATCATCGTTAATGGGGTCAAAATCGTCGGAGCCGTTAATCTTCCTGCCACAGTGGCCACCAATGCCAGCCAGATGTACGCCAAAAACCTGCAAATGCTGCTACAGCTTCTAGTCAGCAAAGACGGCAGTTTAAACCTCGATTTTGCCGATGACATCATTGATAGCGCCTGTGTCACCCACGCCGGCGAAATCCGCAACCAACGCATTAAATCCGCCCTCAGTGAACAGTTATCGGCTTTTTAGCTATCAGCTTTTTCTCCCCATCCCCTATCCCCTATCCCCCATCCCCTAACCCCCATCCCCTATCCCCCATCCCCTATCCCCCATCCCCTATCCCCCATCCCCCATCCCCTATCCCCCATCCCCTATCCCCCATCCCCTTTTTACTTAACCAATGACTGCCCAACTTTTAACCGCTTTAGTGGTATTTGTCCTCGCTTCCTTTGTCGGTTTCGAGGTGATCAATAAAGTTCCTCCCACTCTCCATACACCCCTGATGTCGGGAGCGAATGCAATTTCCGGTATCGCCGTTGTTGGTGCGCTCCTCATCGCCGGAGGCACGGATTGGCACGAATTAACCGTAATTTTAGGGTTAATTGCCGTTATTTTGGCGATGGTTAACGTGGTCGGTGGTTTTGTCGTTACCGATCGAATGCTGCAAATGTTCAAGAAAAAAGAGGCTAAATCATGAATAATGCCCTTACCACAGGGATCGAGTTATCCTATCTACTCGCCGCCATCTTATTTATCATCGGTCTTAAACAATTATCTTCCCCCGCTACCGCCCGTCAAGGCAATTTTCTGGCCGCCATCGGGATGCTAATCGCCATTATTGCCACCTTAATCAATCAAGAAATCCTCAGCTATGGTTTAATCGCCGTGGCGCTGGTGATTGGCTCGATTATCGGCTTAGTTTCGGCGCAAAAAGTCCCGATGACAGCTATGCCCCAAATGGTGGGGATTTTTAACGGTTTAGGCGGTGCTGCCAGCGCCTTAATTGCCATTGGCGAATACTGGCGTTTACTGCAAAGTGGTGAAAATATTGCCTTTGACTCGATACTGATCGCTATTTTGGGTGTATTGATCGGTGGTGTCACTTTTACCGGTAGTGTCCTCGCTTTTGCCAAATTACAGGAATTAATCACTGGTGCGCCCGTAACTTTTCCTTTCCAACAACCCTTTAACATTCTCTTGCTACTCACCTTTTTAGGGGGTAGTGTCTATCTCTTTTTCGATCCCACCTCGATCGATGTTTTCCTGACCTTGGTGGTACTTTCCCTAATTTTTGGGGCTTTATTCGTGCTTCCCATCGGCGGCGGCGATATGCCCGTGGTTATCTCCCTCTTAAACTCTTTTTCGGGGATTGCCGCTAGTGTAGTCGGTTTTATCCTGATGAATAGTATGCTGATCATCGCCGGTGCTTTGGTGGGTGCGTCGGGGATTATCCTGACTCAGATCATGTGTAAAGCCATGAATCGATCGCTGGCTAGTGTACTATTTGGGGCATTTGGTACAGGTGCTAGTGCCGGGGGCAAAGCGAGCGCCACTTCTAGCCTTGATAAATCGGTTCATGCCATCGATTCAGAAGAAGGGGCAATGATGCTCGGTTATGCGCGTTCTGTGGTGATTGTACCCGGTTACGGCATGGCGGTGGCCCAAGCACAACACGCGGTGCGAGAATTGGCTGAACAGTTGGAAAAAAATGGCGTTGAGGTTAAATATGCTATTCACCCCGTGGCGGGAAGAATGCCCGGTCACATGAATGTATTACTGGCCGAAGCTAACGTTCCCTATCCCCAACTCTACGATATGGATGATATTAATCCTGAGTTTGAGCGCGTCGATGTGGCGTTAATTATTGGGGCGAATGATGTGGTTAATCCCGCTGCCCGTCACGATAAGGCTAGTCCGATTTATGGAATGCCGATTCTCGACGTGGATAAGGCACAGCACACGATCGTGATTAAGCGGAGTATGCGATCGGGTTTTGCCGGGGTAGAAAACGAATTATTCTACAATCCTAAAACCTTTATGCTCTTTGGTAGCGCTCAAGATGTGGTAGCACAATTAGTATCACAAGTCAAGGATTTGTCATAATTCTTAACAAATAGGACGGGGTGAAAACCCCGTCTTTTTTTTATCCGATTTTCCAGAGTTTAAAGATAATCGAGAACTAATTCCCCTTTGCTCACTTTTTCGGTAATTAAAGTTCTGACTAACTCTAATTCTTCTAGGGTCACTTTACCATCAGACCTCATAGCTAGGGCGATTCTTTCCCTTTCCCCTTGAGTGATCACGCCATCAACACTAGCCTGTTCGATAATAGCTCGCAACTTTTCTAGTTCCTGTTGTTCTTCTGCGGTTAATTCTGCTTGATTAGGACGAGATATTTCCATAAAAATTTCTCCTTGAGCGATCAATACAAACTTGATAATTTTTTTCTAAGTAGTAGAACCCATGGCAGTTATCCCCAGTCAGGATCAGGAATCAGGAACAATGCCTAATCAGTTTACACTTCATATTTCCTCGGAAACCCTCTCAACAAATACATTTGTATTAAGAAACATTAATAAAGCTGAGAGCCTTGACTATTGCCTCTGGGTTATTCCCTTGCCTCACGGTTAACTTTAATTTTGCTCGACCACTTAGAGTTAGCGAATACATTATAGCAGTTATCTTAATGGCGAGAGAAACTCTGTAGTACACGATCACATCGATAATTTCTAGGTTCGATTTCCTAGCTTGCCAACCGCTAACTATTTATCTAGTGATTTGAAAAGAGAGGGTCTTGATCCCGACATTTTTAGATATTGATTTTGGCTAGACCTTGATTCTTGGCAGGGAGCCAGTAGGCCTGAATAGATGATTGATGATAACTGATAGAGCTTACAGTATAGTGATTAATAGAAGCATTTTGCAAAGAATTATCGAGATAAAGAATGGATATTCGATCGACTGACACCTCGCTCCTTGCTTGGACAGGAGACACTTTAGCCCTAGGTTTACCAGAAGGAGCCATAGAGATTGCAGGAGAATTGGCAGAATTGAACGATAAACTAGGGGGAACCCTAGAGGAGCTCATCTCCGAGACGGAATTCGAGGGAAAATTAGGCAGCAGTGCGGCGACTCGTCTAGGTGGTGGAGGTCTGATTCGCAAATTAATCCTGGTGGGATTGGGAAAAACTGCCGATTTCGACCTGCAAACCCTGCGTCTAGCGGCCGCCGCCATCGCTCGTCTGGCCAAACAACAAAAAAGCCAAGCTCTGGCCATCAGTTTACCGGTAGTTGCCGATCAGTCCGCCACTGCCGGAGCAATCACGGAAGGGCTGCTGCTGGCCACTCATCAGGATAACCGCTTCAAGTCCACTAAAGAGGAAAAAGGAGCCAAATTAGAAACCGTCGAGTTATTGGGTTTAGGAGAACAATCATCAGCGATCGCCAAAGCCGAGCAAATCTGTTCTGGAGTGATTCTGGCCAGAGAATTAGTCAATGCTCCCGCTAACACCGTCACCCCCCTGACCATGGCAGCCACCGCCGAGCAAATTGCCGCCGAATACGGATTAAGTCTCAAAATTCTGGAACAGGAAGAATGCGAAAGCTTGGGCATGGGAGCCTTCTTAGGAGTAGCCAAAGCCTCGGATATTCCCCCGAAATTCCTTCATTTAATCTATAAACCCCAAGGAACCCCGAAACGTAAACTAGCAATCGTCGGCAAAAGTTTAACCTTTGATTCCGGCGGTTTGAATATTAAAGGGGCCGGCAGTGGCATCGAAACCATGAAAATGGATATGGGGGGTGGTGCCGCCACCCTAGGCGCAGCCAAGGCGATCGCCCAATTACAGCCAGAAGTGGAAGTACACTTTATCTGTCCGGCTACAGAAAATATGATTAGTGGTCGCGCTATGCACCCCGGGGACATTTTAACCGCTTCTAATGGCAAAACTATTGAAGTCAATAACACCGATGCCGAGGGACGATTAACCCTAGCCGATGGCTTGGTTTTTGCGGAAAAATTAGAGGTGGATGCGATCGTGGATCTAGCCACTTTAACCGGGGCCTGTGTCATCGCTTTGGGGGACGATATCGCCGGTTTATGGAGTAGCGATGAGAGTCTCACTGTTCAACTCCAAGAGGCCGCTAAATTAGCCGGCGAAAAATTCTGGCCAATGCCCCTAGAAGAAAAATATTTCGAGGGGATGAAGTCTCAAATTGCCGATATGAAAAACACCGGCCCGCGCCCCGGCGGTTCCATTACAGCCGCTTTATTTTTGAAGCAATTCATTAATAATACTCCCTGGCTCCACCTAGATATCGCAGGACCGGTCTGGTCCGATAAAGAAAATGGAGTTAATAATTCCGGGGCGACCGGTTTTCCCGTCCGCACTCTAGTTAATTGGGTAATGGCCAATAATTAAGTTATCGGTGATCGGTAAGCGGTATTAGGTGAGGAGTATTTTCACTGTTTACTGTTTACCGATCCCTGAAAAATCTGCCCCACCCCTCACCCCTATCTCAAGGTCGCGAGAGGACTCCCGTTAAACTGCGTAGCGGTTAACGGGAGATGAATCGCTACCAGAATGAAACTAACGCAGTAGCCTTTCCACTTTTGGGGAGTTTTGGTTCTCGACGTATTTTTTTAGTTGTTCGACAGTAACGTCGCCACAACTAGCCACGAAATAAGCTCCCGCCCAAAAATAGGGTTTGTTGTCGAAATACTTTGCCGCCAAATCCGGAAATTCTTGTCTAATTAAGCGACTACTAACTGTTTTAAGGTTAGCGATTAGTTTGGTCCATGATTGTAATTAGTTGATATACTAGGCAGTAAGTGTTACAATTTAACTATACATCACATCACGAAACTAACGACAGTGATAACGCTTACCTACCAGTACAAACTAAAGGTAAACAAGAAACAGGAACGAGAGATTGTCCACATTCTTGATGTTTGTAAGAGCGTTTATAATTACGCGCTCTCGGAACGGAAAGATTGGTTAAACTCTCGAAAGTGTCTTGCGGATCGCTGTTCGCTAGTTTCTGAGTACATAATTCCTGCGGATCAACCCTATCCAAATTACTTCGTTCAAGCTAAAAATCTAACGGAAGCTAAAAAAGTTTACCCGATATTAAAGACGGTTAACGCTCAAGTCTTACAGCAAGTTTTAAAAACTGTAGATAAAGCGTTTGACCACATGAAATCGAAAGGCTTCGGCTTTCCTAGATTTAAGAAAAAGATGCGAAGTTTTGTTTTCCCCGCGCTCTCGAAAAATTTTCTAGGTGACGAATACTTAAATTTTCCACAATTGGGAAAAATTCGGATTAGGAAATCTAGGGAGTACCCGTCTGGGTTTGAGCCTAAACAAGCTCGAATTATCCAAAAAGCGTCGGGATTTTACGTTTCGGTTTCTTTCCAATCTACGGAATTAGTTCCCGATCTGACAGTAGGGAAGACCTGTTTAGGAATTGACGCGGGAATTGAGAGTTTTGTCGCTACTTCACGGGGAGATTTAATCAAAGCCCCTCGATTTTTGTTGAAAGTACAGAGTAAGCTTAAATTGCTACAAAGACGCTTGCAACATCAAGTCAAAGGCTCGAACAATTGGTTAAAACTTCAGGAGAAGATAGCAAGATTACACGAAAAAGTGTCTAATACTCGTAGAGATTGGCACTTTAAACTAGCTCATTACCTTTGTGATATCGCTGATAACATCTTCCTTGAAGATATTAACTTCGTTTCCTGGTCTAGAGGGATCGTTAGAAAACAATCTCTGGATTCAGGTATCGGTAGTTTTATTAACGAGATATTACCGTTTGTCGCTTGGAAACGGGGAAAATATTATCTTAAGGTTGATAAAAACGGAACCTCGCAAGAGTGTCCGAATTGTGGCGCAATTACTGGTAAAAAAGCGTTATCGGAAAGAGTTCACCGGTGTGATTCTTGCGGCCACATTGAACCGAGAGATACGGCATCAGCGAAGGTAATTGAGAACCGAGGAAAAAACGCGGTCGGACTGACCGTGTTAGAAAACGCTCGCGGAGGCGATTTGACGGGGATCGACTGGGTTAAACTCGGTGGATCTAGTTAAAAGCCTAAGAACCGAGAATCCCCCGCTACACCGCGCGAGCGGTTAGCGGGGGAGAGTCAATCCCCGATAACTGATAACTGCTAGACTAATTGGGTGATGCTTGCAAGATTAATAAAACCAGTGTCGAGATTAGAATGCAGGGACTTTTAAGAAAACTTTGGCGTGCGATCGAAAACTTTTTTACCCGACTTTTGGGGGGACAAGGGGGAAAGGGGAAAGTACAAGCGATCGAATCTGTTCCCCTAACCGATACAGATTACGAGTTTCTCTATATGCAGTTACTCGATGGAGTGGCCCACGGTTGGCACGAAGGCAGAATTCTGAGATTTTTTGAGAAACTGGGCGATCGAGGTCGGCAAAAAGATTGGGTAGAATGGTTAGAGCGTTTTGGAACCCGTCTGCAATCCTCCGCTTCCCTTAACCAACTTCTCGCCACCAGAATGATTCGTTTAGGAGAATTAGCTCGCGCTTTTCCCGGGATTGAACGTATTGGTGAAGCTTCCTACGAGATCGGTTATCAACTCTACACCAAAGAAACTGCCACTTTAATCTGGGAATACGCCGGCAAGGATGAGGACCCGGGCAGTTATTCCCTGCCGCAACCCCCAGAAAATCTCTTATATTCGGGTGAAACTAGCGATTTTAACGGTGTTGACTCGGAAAATCCCCAATTAGAAACCCTCACCCTCGATGAATTATTTAACCGTCTGCAAAACGATCCTACCCTAGCGGGCCAAATGGCCGAACAATTAGGCATCGAAAATAAGGACGCAGAAAGCATTATTGATAGTCTCATCGCTCAATTTTCCTCACAGGAAGGTAAAAACCCTGAAACTGCCGCAGATTGGTTTAATCAGGGCTTAGAACAGGCAAATTTAGGCAATTGGTCAAATGCGATCGCCGACTGGGAACAGGCCTTGACGATCGATCCCCAATTAGCCTCGGCCTGGCATAATCGTGGTAGTGCCTTAGCCATGGTCGGTAACTACGAAGAAGCTTTAAATAGTTATGATCGCGCCCTAGAAATCACCCCCAACGATCACCAAGTCATTAACGCTAGGGGCAGCGCCCTATACGGACTGCAACGTTGGCAAGAAGCGTTAGAATGTTGGCAACAGGTGCTAGAAGCGGACGATAATTTTTATCAAGCTTGGTACAATCGCGGCAGTACCCTAGAAAATTTGGGCGAAACCCAAGCAGCGATCGCCTGTTATCAAAAAGCTTTAGGGATTGCGCCGGATTTTGAGCTTGCCCAAACCCGTCTAGAGGCTTTACTAGGGCAAAAACCGCCCGAAGACGACGGTAATCCCCCCGCCTGATTCAATCTGAACTTGAGCAGTCAACAGCCTACAATTAGGGAAGGATAGAGACTAATTTTAATCAATCAGGCCCAGCAATGAGTATAAAAAGCAAACCTCCTTCACAATCTCGCCTGATCGGTAATGTTTTATTAGCCGTAGGCGGCTTATTTCTGATTGTTAATCTCCTTTTCCCGCAATTATTTGGCCCTAGCGTCCCCAAAGTTCCCTACAGTCTCTTTATCGACCAAGTGGAAGATGGCAACGTCGCTAGGGTATCCGTGGGACAGAATGAGATTCGTTATCAGCTTAAAAACGACCAAGAGGGCAACTACGGACGAATTTTCAGCACTACACCGATTTTTGACCTAGAATTGCCCAAACGTCTAGAAGTCAAGGGCGTAGAATTCGCCGCCGCACCACCACCAAAAAATGGCTGGATTGGTAGTGTCCTTAGTTGGGTGATTCCTCCCCTGATTTTTGTTGGTATTTGGCAATTTTTCCTCGCTCGCAGCGGTGGCGGTGGTCCAGCCGGGGCTTTATCGATTACCAAAAGTCGCGCTAAAGTCTATGTGGAAGGAGATACCACCAAAACCACTTTTGAAGATGTGGCTGGTGTGGAAGAAGCGAAAACCGAATTGGCCGAAATCGTCGAATTTCTCAAATATCCCCAACGTTACATTCAAATCGGGGCGCGGATTCCCAAGGGTGTTCTCTTAGTCGGTCCGCCGGGGACAGGAAAAACCCTGCTGGCCAAAGCAGTCGCGGGAGAAGCGGGGGTTCCTTTCTTTAGTATCTCAGGTTCGGAATTCGTGGAACTCTTTGTCGGTGCAGGTGCGGCCCGAGTGCGAGATCTATTTGAACAGGCCAAGAAAAAAGCCCCCTGTATTATTTTTATCGATGAATTAGACGCGATCGGTAAATCTCGCGCTAACGGTAATTTTATGGGGGGTAACGATGAACGGGAACAGACTTTAAACCAATTATTGACGGAAATGGACGGTTTTAACGCCGGCGATGCGACGGTGATCGTTCTAGCCGCTACTAATCGCCCCGAAACTCTTGATACCGCCCTTTTACGCCCCGGCCGTTTTGATCGTCAAGTGTTAGTTGATCGCCCCGATCTGGCTGGACGCTTAAAAATCCTCGAAATCTACGCAGGTAAGGTAAAATTAGGATCGGGTGTGGATTTAAAACAGATTGCTACCCGTACCCCCGGTTTTGCTGGTGCTGACTTAGCTAATCTAGTCAATGAGGCGGCTTTATTGGCAGCGCGCAATCAACGCAGCACCGTCGCCCAAGAGGACTTTAATGAGGCAATCGAGCGGGTAGTGGCCGGTTTAGAGAAGAAAAGCCGGGTTCTGTCGGAAAAAGAGAAGAAAATCGTCGCTTATCACGAAGTTGGTCACGCTCTCGTCGGTGCAGTTATGCCGGGGGGTGGTAAAGTTGCCAAGATTTCGATCGTGCCTCGCGGCATGGCAGCCCTCGGTTATACCCTGCAAATGCCCACGGAAGACCGTTTCCTCATGGATGATACGGAATTACGCGACCAAATTGCTACTCTTTTAGGTGGTCGGGCTGCCGAGGAAATTATCTTCGGTAGTATTACTACTGGGGCCGCTAATGACCTGCAGCGGGCGACGGACTTGGCCGAACGCATGGTGACGACCTATGGTATGAGTAAGACCCTCGGTCCCCTAGCCTACGAAAAAGGTCAACAGAATAGTTTTCTGGGAGATGGCATGATGAATCCCCGGCGCTTGGTGAGCGATGACACGGCCCGAGCGATCGATAATGAAGTGAAAGAGATTGTCGAAAATGGTCATCAGCAGGCCTTGGATATTCTCGCTCAAAATCGCGATTTACTCGAAGAAATTGCCCAAGAAATCCTCAGTAAAGAGGTGATCGAAGGGCAACAATTGCAGGCCCTGCTCGATCGCGTTAAACCCCTCGATCGAGAACCTGTTACTGTTTAGATTGATTTGATTTTTGCCCTGCCCCATCTTGAACAAAGATGGGGTTTCTTATCCAGAAATTTTGACTTTTAAGAGGGATTGGGGCTGAATATTGAGGAGATAATCAAGAAAAGTCTTGGCGATCACCGATAGTTTTTTATCCTTGGGATAAACCACATACCAATGGCGTTGGATGGGAAAATCTTCCACGTCAAGGATGGCAAATTCCCCATTGGGATTATCTAAATTTAAGACGTGCTGAGACAGAACCGAAATTCCTAAACCACCGGCGATCGCTTGTTTAATGGCTTCATTATTGCCGATTTCCAAACGCAGAGATACAGTGATGCCATGGTCGAGAAAAATTTGCTGCACTGCCCGTCTAATTCCCGATCCCATTTCCCGCATGATAAAAGGTTCCCCTTGCAGCCGTTTAATCGGAATTTTTTTCTGTCCCGCTAGGGGGTGATCTTTGCGGGCAATAACGACAAGGGGGTTTTCCAGAAACGTTCGAATCTCGAGGTTTAGAGCTTCGGGGGGTTCGCTTAAAATATATAGGTCATCAACATTATTGATGATCCTTGCTTCTATATCTTGGTGATTGGTCAATTGTAGGGACACATCTACCCCTTGGTACTGTTGACAAAAAGGACCTAATATCTGAGGGATTAAATATTGGGCTGTGGATACCGCCGCTAAACGCAGTTTACCCTGTTTAATGCCCTTGATGTCAGCGATCGCCATCTCAAAGTTATCAAGATCCTTGAGGACTGCCTGACAGGTTACTAATAAACTGCGTCCGGCCTCGGTTAAATACAAACGTTTGCCTATCTGTTCAAATAGGGGCAGACCCACTGCTTTAGTCAGTTGTTTCATCTGGGTAGAAACGGTGGGTTGGGTGATCGATAGTTCTTCAGCAGCTTTGGTGAAACTGCCATGACGAGCGGTCGCTTCAAAGACGATCAGTTGATGTAAAGTGGCTTGAATCAAGAGAAGCCTCTAGAGCGCTACACTTCTGTTACTGCCTTGAGGAGCTTTGCTAAACAGAAGCAGGAATGGAGGGGAACGGGTGAACACTTCCCACACTGCTTATATCATAGGTTTAAATCAATACTTTTGTAAAGATATATCGATTCAAACTCAATTTACAAAAATTTGCTTGTCAAGCTATCGGTTCCAGTTTATAACAATCGATCTTTAAAAACCATAAAGTTTTGTCTATCAAGCTTGGTCTGTCAACCGCCGGCTTTGTTGTGGCCAAAAATCCTTTGCTCAGTTGGATTCTCATGCAAATAACCAATCGTATTCATTTTGACAATTTGCGGGGCGATATATTCGGTGGTCTAACAGCTGCCGTCGTTTCTCTCCCTCTAGCTCTCGCTTTCGAGGTAGCTTCTGGGGCTGGGGCGATCGTGGCTAGTTTAACCGCTAAAAATCCCGAATTAGGCCTACCCCCGTACTTGACGCTGTCCAAAGTTCTGCTGTGCAACAGGTTTGCTTAAGCGGTAAAGAGCCTTACTCTTACTCTTTTTCAGCTTTTGAAAGTTCATTTAGTTCATTTATCGAAAATTTGGGTTAAAACCCCGTCGTTTTACGACGGCTTTTCTTGATCTTTAATATAGCACCTAAGAACTTCCAATGGCGCACCTCCTACAGAAGAAACAAAATAACTAGGCGACCAAAGAGCATCTTTCCCATAGGGTTTAGGATAGCCAGCTTGTCCATACCTGCGACTAGAAACCCCTTTTAAAGAATTAACCATTACAGAAATAGATAGTTTCGGTGGGTATTCAATTAGAGCGTGTACATGATCAGATTCCCCGTTAAATTCTAGCACCTGAAAATTGATCTTTTCCGCAACTTCCCTAAAA
>NZ_JADBSA010000008.1:0-29531 GCF_020246945.1 Microcystis sp. M113S1
TAGTTAATACCAATAACTAGAACTTTGTTGGGGTTCAGGGGCAAAAGCTAACCAGTAGGGGAATTGTAAAAGAGCGAAATTGAGCCGTTCTTCGGTATCATCGATGATAATGAGCGGTGAATACTTATCCTCGATTAAACGTTCCGCTTTTTGAATTAAAGCTTCGGGAGACTCAAAGAGAACGATGCCGCGGTCTGGTCCAAAATCGGCGCGGGAAATGCCGAGACAATCTTGGAGGCCGCGCCGCCATTCGCCTAAACGTTCGGGACTATTAGCCAGAACTAGAGAACGGAAGCGATCGCCCTGTAATTCCGCCATAATCGAGATAATTGCCGAAGCGACCAGAATATTCTGGAGACGGCTGCCCATACCGCGAACAGTACCCCGGCCTCCCTGTTTAAAGAACCACTGTTGCACCCGTTCGGCATGAATTGGTTCAAAAGTGCGCCGTAGTTGCCAAGGGGGACCGTAATAGTCAGGACGACTGCGATAACGGTCTAAAAGAGTTTGGATGCGCTGATTTTGGTCAGAAAAGCCCTGTCTAGGGGTGGATTGCCCCACCGGTTCCGATTCATAACCCGAACGGTTAGAACGACGGGGTTCTTGCCAATTATCCTGGCCCTGGTTACTGGTACGGGAGGGACGGGGACGTTCTTCGGGATAATCTCGGCCTTGACTGCCACGGGATGGGCGCGGGTTTTCCTCCCGTTCGGTCCGCAGGGGAGGTTCCACGGAGCGGGGGGATTTTTCGGGGGTTTCAAAACGGGGTAATTCCAACTGTTCGGCAGCCGCAGCCAAATCCTGTAAACTGCCCACCAGATAGTCTTTAAATCCCTGAACCCGCACGGCTATGTCCTGGGAGACTCCGGCGAAATTACTCCGCATTTCCTGCCGAATACGCTCACGACGGCGTTCTAACTGTTCGATCGCCAATTCTAAAGCCTGTTTGCGTTGTTCTAGGTCTTTTACGCCTTCCTTGAGCATTCTTTCGATTTGAGCTTTGATATCCCCTAGTTCTTCGGCGATCAAGCGTTCTCTTTCCGCTTTTAATGCCGAGATTTCTGCCTCTAGGCTCTGTTTTTGCCGTTCTAGAGCCGAGATTTCCTCCCGCAGGGGTTGCGCTGGCGCTGCGGGAACTAATTCGCCTTCGGGGGCGATTTCCGATGGCAGGGGATTCTCTACTGGGCGATCGTTCCAGAGATCGTCAAAACTAAATTCTTCGACAGATTCATTGGGTAAGTCTGTCATTTTGTCAAGGGGTAAAACATTAAAATCTTCTGAATTCATCGGCTTTAGAAATGCAGAGCGAACAAAGGGCCAAGGCAGGCAATTAAGACGCTATTAGCTAGATTTTATTTTATCTCAATCTTAGTTCGCTTCTGAGTCGATCGCTTGCGATGCTGCTAAAGGATAGTATTTTTCCAGGCACAGTCTCAGGGTTGCGCTGTCAAAGATAATGGGCAAAAAATGAATGCTGTTAATTTCTTTGAAATAAAACAGGATCGGGACTTTGTTCCAGAAAATTCGCCAATTTTGCCATTCTTGGTAGGGAAAGGAGCGAATTTGTTGCCCAGACAGATAGACATCTAGGGAAGTGGGGGTAAACTGGAGACGAATGCGGGTAGTCTGGAACATCAAGAATAGGCCTAACAGGGAGAAAATTATTCCGAGCCAGACCTGTAAAAAGAGTAAAGGCAGCGATAAAATTACCAAAAACAGGGGAATTCGATAGTTAGGAGCCAGTTCGATCGTTCCTGTTACTTCTTGCGGGGAAATAGTTGTCATCGGTGTCCCTATCGGCAGTCAGCCAAAATATCTTCGCTTCTAGTTTATCGCATTGTTTTTCGAGAGGCGATCGAGATAATCGAGACTTGATCGGCGATGATCTGGTGGTGTCATGGCATCATAGAAGGAGACTTTACCCCCGTATGCACGCCGGAGATTAAAATCAGTTAAGACCTTAGATCGTTGATCGGCGAGGATCAATTCTTTATTTAAGAGGATTAAATCAGCAAAATGGGTGATAGATTCGCCTAAATCATGGTTAACCACCATGACAATTTTATTTTCTTGGGCTAACTCACCAAAGATATTAAAAAGGATGCCCTCGGTTTTTTGATCTACCCCAACGAAAGGTTCATCAAAACAGAAAATCTCCGCTTCTTGGGCCAAAGATCTGGCTAAAAAGACTCTTTGCTGTTGTCCCCCCGACAGCTGACCGAGGGGACGATGGCGTAAATCAGCCATTTCCACCCTTTCTAGGGCATTTAAAGCCTGTTGACGACTAATATGGGAAAAAGGACGAAACCAACCCGTTTTTCTGACTCTCCCCATCATTACCACATCCCAAGCGGTGACGGGATAGGTCCAGTCGATTTGAGATCTTTGGGGAACATAAGCGACTTTATCCAGTTGTTGCTGTAGAGATTGCCCTTGATAGTTAACGGTTCCTTGTTGTACGGGAATTAATCCTAGCATGGCTTTGATCAGGGTACTTTTGCCCGCACCGTTGGGACCGATAATACCAGTTAATCGTCCTGGATAAATTTTCAGGGTGATATCCCGTAGGGCTTCCACGCCGCGATAATATACTCCTAGATGACTAACTGTAATTGTCGTTCGCATAGTTGTTACCCTGAGTCTTCATTTCTAGCATAACTAAAAATGAGACAATTATGAAGCAACCATGAAAAGATTATGAAAGATAGGCGGGGTGAGATTAATCGCCACTCAGTAAAGCTTCCACGAATTCGTAACTGGAAAAGGGCCGCAGATCCTCGATTCCTTCCCCAGCGCCAACAAAGCGAATCGGTAGGTTAAGCTGACGCGCTACGGCAAGGGCAACACCCCCTTTAGCTGTACCATCGATTTTAGTCAGGATCACGCCGCTTAATTGGGCAGCTTCCGAGAAAACCTCTGCTTGTCGCAGCCCGTTTTGTCCTAAAGTGGCATCGAGAACTAGAAGGGATTCCACCACGGCACTCTCGGCTTTTTTGTCGATAATGCGGCGAATTTTGCTTAATTCTGCCATTAAGTTCTTTTTATTCTGCAATCTTCCCGCCGTATCCACTAAGAGTAATTCTACCTCCCTGGATTTAGCGGCTTCGATGCCATCGTACACCACGGCGGCCGGGTCGGTATTTTTGCCCGGGTTGGCAATTACTTCGACTTGCGATCGCTCTCCCCAAACTTTCACCTGTTCCACGGCAGCAGCGCGAAAGGTGTCGGCAGCGGCGATCATACAGCTATAGCCAGATTGTTTAGATAAATGGGCTAATTTGCCGATAGTCGTCGTTTTACCCACTCCGTTAACTCCTGTGAGCATCCAGATATTTAATTTACCTTTTTCTGGCTCAAAACTGGGGTTGCTATAATTGGCTAAAGGTGCATCTAAAATCTCGCGGATAATTTCTTTGAGATATTCGATCGCTTTTTCGGGGGGCAAAGCTTCCTGTTTTAGCTTATTTTGGAGGGTAGTGATAATATAATCGGTGGCATCTACCCCCACATCAGCCTGAAGCAATAAAGCTTCAATTTCCTCCACCGCATCTTGATTGAGGGGACCCTGACCGACCACGGCCTTAAGCTGATTGACCAAGCTGCGGCGCGTTTTGCCTAAACCCTGACGCAATTTTTTTAACCAGGTGATTTCTTCTTCGGAAACGTCCTCTGCTTGTCGTCCCTGATTGGCTAAAACTTTGGCTGACCAGATAAAATCCTCATCCGGTTCTGTGGGGGTTTCGATGGCGGTTTCTTTGAGAATTTCGAGGCGCTCGGATTTTTTCAGCCATGCGGGGGTATTATCCTCAGTTTCCTCTTCTTTAGCTGCTTCTTCCTCTTGCGGAGGTTCTGTTTCAGCAATAGATGTTTCAGGGGTTTCGCTCACGACGGCCTCGGCCGTGGCTTTTTTCTCTTGAATATTTTTAAAGGCTTTTTTGGCCCAATCTAAATATTCTTCCTGACTGGTTGCCCCGCTGGGGGTTTCCTCTACGGGTGCAGGGGGTGCTTGTTCTTGTTCGGGTTGAACTTTCTGACGACGGAACCAGTTAAACATAGGAGAAACTAAACATAAAACTATTTATCTAGTTTATTTTAACCCTTGGGGTGAGCAATTTTGATAGTTAGATTTTTAATTGTGGATTTCTCAGCATTTTTTGCCAGAGATTAAGAGAAAAATATGATCCGAGCAACTCAATCGATAACCTTGATTAAGGATAACTTTGTCTCTTTTTAGGGAAATGCTGTATCCTAGAAAATAGAATAGGAAGGAGAGTCAAAAATGTTAACCGCTACCGACACTAAATATTATACTCCCGAAGAATATCTGGCTCTGGAGGAAACGTCCGAGGATAAAAATGAATATCGTCAAGGAGAAATTATCCCCATGGTAGGAGCAACAACTAATCACAATCAGATTTGTCTAAATTTTTGCCGTAATTTTCCCTTAAATATCAATAATCAAGATTATTATACCTACATGGAAACGGTGCGTTTATGGCTGTCAGATTATAGCATTTACACCTATCCTGATGTGATGGTGATTAAAGGTCAACCTCTCTATCAAGGGAATAGTCAATCTAACGTGATCAATCCTTTAATTATTGTCGAAGTTCTCTCTAATTCTACCCAAGCTTATGAGCGAGGGGACAAGTTTAAATTCTATCGTTCCTTACCAACTTTTCAGGAATATATTCTGATTGAACAATCTAGTTATAGTGTGGAACGTTATTATAAACAAAAGGATGATCAATGGTTAATTGATTTCTGCACGGGGGAAAATGCAGTTTTACAATTGGTGTCAGTAGATTGGCAGATTTCTTTTCAAGATTTATATCAAAGAGTAAATTTTGACCTAGCAGAAACCTAAAATTAAGAGAAAGGTGAAAAAGATTGTGACCGGAATTGAGCAGGAAAAGGTCGCTGTCAAGAAAATCATCGTTCCTAAGCGCGTCAGCGGATTTCTGAGATATTTAAGATACACTTTTCCGAGCAACTCAATCGATAACCTTGCTTAAGGATAACTTCGTCTCTTTTTAGGGAAATGCTGTATCCTAGAAAATAGAATAGGAAGGAGAGTCAAAAATGTTAACCGCTACCGACACTAAATATTATACTCCCGAAGAATATCTCGCCCTAGAGGAAACGTCCGAGGATAAAAATGAATATCGTCAAGGAGAAATTATCCCCATGGTAGGAGCAACAACTAATCACAATCAGATTGCTGGAAACTTCTATCGAAGATTTCCTCTGACTATCAATAATCAAGATTATTATACCTACATGGAAACGGTGCGTTTATGGCTGTCAGATTATAGCATTTACACCTATCCCGATGTGATGGTGATTAAAGGTCAACCTCTCTGTCAAGGGAATAGTCAATCTAACGTGATCAATCCTTTAATTATTGTCGAAGTTCTCTCTAATTCTACCCAAGCTTATGAGCGAGGGGATAAGTTTAAATTCTATCGTTCTTTGCCAACTTTTCAGGAATATATTCTGATTGAACAATCTAGTTATAGTGTGGAACGTTATTATAAACAAAAGGATGATCAATGGTTAATTGATTTCTGCACGGGGGAAAATGCGGTTTTACAATTGCTGTCGGTAGATTGGCAGATTTCTTTTCAAGATTTATATCAAAGAGTAAATTTCGACCTAGCAGAAACCTAAAATTAAAAGAAAGGTCAAAAAGAGTCGCTGTCAAGAAAATCACCATCTCATCAGCTTTTCAATAAATAGATAATCTTTTTTGGTATAATAGACGGACTACTATATGTTAAATCTATGGAAGCTCTAGATTTTTCCGATCAACTACAATGGACAGCAGAAGCAAAAGCAAAACTGAAAAATATTCCCTATTTTGTTCGTTCCCAAGCGCGTCAAAGGATAGAAGAATTAGCTCGTCATGCCGGTTCCGATCGAGTTACCGTGGAAATGGTAGAACAGGCTAGAATAGAATTCGGACAGTAGATTTTTAGCCGCCAATTTGGGACATAGTACGGGTATAAATGCCGCTTGATGTGCCGGAATCACGCAGTTTAAAGTTTATTTCTGCCTTCAGTTCCATCAATTTCCCGACTTTTTCCCTGATTTCTGCCGGCGAAATTCCCTGACGGAGGGCAGTTTTTAGGTCAATTTGTCCAGTTTCGTTGAGGAGACAGGGACGCAACCAACCATCGGCCGAGAGACGTAGGCGGTTACAGCGATCGCAAAAACATTCCGACATCTGACTAATAAAGCCAATTGTACCCTTAGCCCCCGGAATTTGAAAAACATCGGCTGGACCATTTCCCCGCACTTGACCCTCATTTAAGCCCCATTTTGCCCGAATTCGCCCCCTTAATTCCTCGCTCGCAATCCAAGCTTTTTCTTGAAATAAATCACCGTTACCGATGGGCATAAACTCGATAAAACGGACGTGCCAACGCTTATCGATGGTCAAAGCCGCTAAATCTTCCACTTCTGCCTCATTTATCCCCGGAATCACCACCACATTCAATTTTAAGGGGTCAAAACCCACTCTCTGGGCTGCTTGAATACCTGCCCAAGTTTTTTGCCAACGACTCCGGCCGCGATTACCGATAATTTTATCGAAAGTGTCGGGGTCGAGGGAGTCTAAACTGATATTAATCCGTCTTAGTCCGGCATTATACAACATTTCGGCTAAATTGTCAAGTAAATAGCCATTAGTGGTCAGAGCTAAATCGCTAGTGGCAGATAAAGAGGCGATATCGCGCACAATCTCCACTACTTCGGGATGTAAGAGAGGTTCCCCACCAGTAAGACGAAATTTGCGGAAACCGAGGGGAATAAAGACATTTTTGACTAAAGTAAGAATTTCCTCCCGGGTGAGTAAGTCTTGCGGTCGAACATAGGACAATTCTGCATCTTCAGGCAGACAATACTGACAGCGAAAGTTACAGCGATCGATTAAACTAATCCTGAGATAGTCAATTTGGTTCATGTTAACGGGGAAATACTGTTTTGACAATCCCGTTGCCTAAAAGGGTGGGGATGCTTCTTTCACGGGGAGATGCCTTGCAAAAGCAGTGCCTTTACTCGGTATTACTCGCAGGGACGAAGCGGTATGTCCTACCGCCAAAATTCGTCAACCTTGATCTCGAATATTCTTAGCGGTCTTGATGGGGTAGATCTCATTGTTGTAAATCGACCAAGTTGGGATTTTTAAAGGGAAACCCTCTGATAAAACCGGGCATTACCTCCGATTTTATCACTCAATCCCAGCTTTTGGGGGGTTATATTCCCCAAACCCCGGAGCGCATTAGCTTTTCGTTGGGATGCTTACAGGTAGGGTGTTGATATATTAATATCTCTATCGTGGTTTTCTCCACACCTAGGACATTGCCAGCTACGAATATCTAAACTCAAACTCTCAAGACGATTTAAGCAATTATTACAAGTTATCGTTTTTCATGTTTTCTGTCAGAAGTAATGGCACAGTGAGTTAGTCTGATCGAGATTTTTTTACTAGAATTCTGGATGCCAACAATGATGGTGTTGTAAGCAATGATGAAGATAACTTGTCTCGCCGATTTGTCAAAATTGTGAAAGGCAAAACTGGAAAAGAGATTTCTAAAAGAGCCGCTAAAGACATACTGAGAAATCTTGCTGATGATATCTTGAGGGGGATTTTGCCAGGTATCTAACTTAGACATCGAGGCAAACGGGTGCTCGTTCAGGGTAGAATATAGGAGTAGTGTTGTTACGAGGTCAAAGCCTATGACAGTTCAGCAGCTTCGCTATAGTAAAGAAGAATTTGCTCAGCGTGGGAATGAGATTTATGAATCTCTGGTGCGTCCTCAAGTTGAGGAAGGTAATCATGGCAGGATTGTAGCGATTGACATTGAAAGTGGAGCCTTTGAACTGGCAAAAGATACGATGACTGCTTCAGATCGATTGCTCGACCGTTGCCCTGACGCTCAAATCTGGTGCGTTCGGATTGGTCATAGAGGAGTTCATCGCTTTGGTGTAGGTCGTTTGCAATAACTCTATGATGCAAGGAATTGTTGATCAAAACTGCGAGGCGACAATCCGACTGGTCGTAGGCAATGTAGATTCACAGAGGCAAATGATCGATGCTGTCATTGATACAGGATTTACAGGTTTTCTGACCCTGCCTTCCTCAGTGCTTGCCGATCTCAACTTACGGGCATATAGACGTGAAGAGGGAATCCTGGGGGATGGAAGCACTTGTGTTTTCGATGTGTATCGTGGTTTAGTTATTTGGGACGGAGAGTTGCGGCGAATTGATATAAACGAATCTGATACAGAACCTTTGGTTGGTATGAGTTTACTCTACGGCTATCGGATGCAGCTTGATGCAATCGAAGGTGGTACGGTCACAATTCAGGCATTGAGCAGTTTACGTTGATCGGTGGGTCACTGTCTAACCAGCGCTTGGAGCGGACTGATGAAATTGTGAGCGCAATACGCAATCTGCGAGCGCCTGTAGGTTGGGTTGCGATTCGTTTAACCTAGCTCACATTTTGGGATTTAAGTTAACAGAGAATCGTCAAAAATTCACCAATCAAAATGGCAACATTATCCACTGAAACCTTAACCCGTATTTTCAACTTCTAAGGAATCCCTAACTTCCCTCCGTTGGAGTCCTATCGTAACGAACTCCTCCCACCCCCTGAGCCGGAGCTATTCTGATGCGATATCTACTAGATACTTGCGTCAACCTTTGTACTGTGAAATTTGGCTGAATGGGCGATCGCTTGGTGGTGAGCAAGTGCGATCGTAAGTTGAGCAGAAAAATTTTCCCTTGACAAGCTCCCTCTCATAATGAGAGTATGAAGAAGAGAGTTTAACTTGCTCTTTGTTAGCCTACTGGGGAATCGTTTTGAGGATTATCAGCTATAAAACGCTTCAGGAGGCATTTGAAAAGCACGCTGACCTGAAAAAACCTTTAGATGACTGGTATCGAATTGCCAAAAGTTCACAATGGCTCAGTATTAATGATGTGCGTAAGGTTTTCCCAAAAGCTGATCCTGTCGGCAATTTTACGGTTTTTAATATCAAAGGTAATCGTTATCGTTTGATTGTCGGGATTAACTATAAAAAAAGCAGAATTTACATCAAGTATGTTTTGACCCATGCTGAATATGACCAGGAGGATTGGAAAAATGACCCTTACCTTTGATCCCTCGACCATAGAAACTTCAATACTTCCCTTTGTTATTCAAACGGAGGAGCAATATAACCAAGCTTTGGCGATCGCTGAACAACTTTTTTTTAAGCAAAGTCCCAATGAATTGGAGGAACAAATTCTGGATGTGTGGGAAGTATTGATTGAGATATATGAGGAAGCGCGATTTCAGCCTGGGTCAGCTTCTACTCCTGTTTCAATACTTCAAACCCTTATGGAGGCAAGGGGTTTGATTCAAGCGGATTTAGTCAGGGCAGGGATTGGTTCTAGTGGGATTGTCTCAGAAATTCTTAATGGGAAGCGACAAATTAGTAAGAAACAGGCAAAAAAGTTAGCAGTTTTCTTTTCTGTCTCTGCTGATTTATTTATTTAAGTCTTGAGCTTTTCTCCCTGTATGCCATTCCCATTGGCAGTTAATTTCTACAGGCTTAATTAACAAAACTTGGCAGGTTAAGAGGGGGTGTCCAATCGGGGACAATAATAAATTTATCATAACAATTCCGGCTCGATCGATATCTAGACATCGGGCCAAGTTTCCAGAAAACCACGGTAACATCTAGATATTAGTCTATGATGACAATAGATTTGCTCAATGGCAAGAGCAAATAAAGATTGGTAAATTTGACAATTTTTCTTGATTGTACTTAACCAAAAAGGTCAGCTAACACCGGCAAGAAATATTAAACAATCCTCTAGATATGGACAAACAGAATACTATCTAAATTGAGCGAGCCAGTAATGCTATGATCAAAAATCATTGCTCTTGAGATGGTAATTTGTGTGATGTTACCTTTTTTGCTACCCATTGCCCAAACTCCCCCTAGTGTAGAAATAATTCGACCGGTGCAGGTGCGTCCTTTACCGAATCAACTAGATCAAGTTCCCGTTTTTAATAGCAATAGTCCCGAATTATTGCTAGGAGAAGGGATTTTGCTTTCGACTTTTCCCCCCCAAGAGAAAAGTTTCCCCTCGGCCCATTTAAATTATGCTTTTCAGGGACGCTTTGATATTTTTGCCCACCATATAGCGAGGGGGAATTTTCCCGATAATTTACGCACCCTTTATCTGGGTATATTACTCCACAATCCCAGTCCTAATCCCGTGACTGTTAAAATTTTGCAGGGGGCTAGTTATTTGAGTCAACCCGATGCAGCTTTTATCGATTTACCTGCACAAGTGGAAAATAATCAGGGGACGGTTTTTGCCGGGCCGGGAAGTCGGGTAATGACAGATATTTTAATGGGGCAGCGTCAGGATATTTTTTCCGATCGGATTATTATTCCCCCCGGGGAAAGTTTTATGGTCTTAAATGCAGCGATTCCCGTGCGCGATTTGACTCCCCCTTTAAACGGTAGATCCACTTATCTCCGTCTGGAAAGTGACGGTCTTCTCTACGCTGCTAGTTTAGCTCTTTATGCAGCTTTAGATGAAAATGGGCAGGAAAGACCACCAAATCTGACAGAATGGGAAAATTTGCTAGAAAAAGGCGATTTATCGACTCCGCGGGATCGAGCGCCCACTCCTCCCAATAGTCAAGGACAGATAATTTATGGACGGGTAGCGGGGGTGTCCCAAGGTTCAGCTTGGCCAGCCCGATTAGTCGATCGAGCTTCTTTATGGTTAAATATTCCTGATTCTGGTCAATCTATAGCCTATGGGATTAGCACCCTACCCGGGGGCAAATTGGGAACGGAACAAAATCAAAGTGCTAGTATGTTAGTTCGCTATCCCGATACGGCCTATCAAGCTCATGGTAATTACGGTGTGGAATATAGGTTAAGTTTACCTCTATTTAATCGCAGTGATGAGGCGAAAACAGTGACTATTGCGCTAGAAACACCGATTAAAGAGAATATTATTCGGCAGGGTTTGCGTTTTCTCGATCCAGCTGCCCCACAAGTGTTTTTTCGGGGAACGGTAGCCGTCAATTATAGCGATGACCAGGGACAGGCACAAAGTAGATTTTTCCATCTCGTCCAAAGACGCGGACAAGAGGGGCAACCTTTAGTGACTCTGACTATTCCTCCAGGGGATTGGCATATAGTACAGGTAAATTTTTTATATCCACCAGATGCAACTCCTCCGCAGGTCTTAACGATTAAGACCGAGTAGAACAAGTTTAAAATTGGCCGTTAACGATCGCAATATTCCATTGACCGTCTTGGTTGGTTTCAAAGGCAATTTGGCGACCATCACCGCTAATGGTGGGATTGCGGACGCTTCCCCGCAGGTTAGCGGTTAACAGGGTTGCACGGGACAGGGAACGATCATAAACCATGACATCACTTTTGCCGCGTTCGCTGGAGACATAGGCAATTAAACGACCATCAGCATTCAGAGATGGCTGATCTTGGCTAGAATCGCCACGATTTAGGTTAGGGAGATTAACTAAGCGCTTTTCTTGCAGATCGAATAAATATATACTACGACGACCGGAGCGATCGGAAGCGAAGGCTAAATAGCGACCATCAGCACTATAACTGGGGAATTGATCGGGAGCAAAACTATTTAAACCACCGACGGGAACTTGAGGAGTGATCAAAAGAGGAGAATTACAGCCACTTATCCCCGATAACAGCCCAAAAGAGGCCAAAAATCGCCCCAGCCAGACAAAAAAATTTTTTTCTTTCATCTTGACTTTTGACCCCAAATGTGCTAGTAACTTTCTTCCTTGCCGACGGTTTTGAGGGTAAGTAGTTGATTGCCTTGACTGAGACTATCGGCGATCGCTTCTCGAATCGGCAGGTCAATACTGGTTTCTGCGAGGATTTCTTGGGCTTTTTGCCGCAAATCTGCGCCGGTATCGGCATCTACTTGGTCTAGATCGAGTAATTCCTGCGATAGCTGTTCGATCGAATTCGGGTTAGTCATAGCTCAGGCTCCCAACAAGCTTAATTACATACAATCCCATTGTAAAGAGGGTCCGGTCCCTAATTGGGGATTTTTTGGCTTTAATTCAGTATTGATACCAATCCAACTTGAAAAACCCAGTTATGAATTGTTTCCCCACTTCCCTCTCCCTCAAAAAAATTTTCCCAGAGGTGCTTGACATAACCCTAATGATGAAGTTACAATCAGAATTGTCGCAAAAATGGGATTGTAGTTCAATTGGTTAGAGCACCGCCCTGTCACGGCGGAAGTTGCGGGTTCGAGCCCCGTCAATCCCGTAGAAATCTAGATTAGAGTCGCCCATGGCTGGTTATCCTGTGGGCAGTAGGATAAGTAAACACGCTCCTACTGCCTAGATTGGTTCTAATTTACCGATAAACCGGCATTAGCTTGAATATAATCGGGTAATTCAATCTTTACCGGTTGTACCCGCCAGATTTCCTCGCAGTATTCCCGAATCGATCGATCGCTAGAGAATTTCCCCATGCGGGCTACATTAAGAATCGCTAAACGACTCCAATGTTCTTGATCTTGATAGGCGCGACCGACACCCTCCTGACAGTCGATATAGGACTGATAATCAGCCAGTAACATATAGGGATCATCGTAGATAAGATTATCCACAAGCGGACGGAATAAACTACTATCACCCCGGCTAAAAAATCCCGAACCAATGAGGTCTAATACTGCCCGCAATTCTTCGTTATGGTAATAGTATTCTTGGGGATTATAACCCTGGGCTTTCTTAGCATAAACCTCCTCGGTTGTCAAGCCAAAAAGAAAGAAATTTTCTGCCCCCACCTCTTCACGAATTTCGATATTTGCCCCATCGAGAGTGCCGATAGTTAAGGCCCCATTCATGGAGAATTTCATATTACCAGTTCCCGAAGCTTCTTTCCCGGCCGTGGAAATTTGTTCAGACAAGTCGGCAGCCGGATAAACCCGTTGACCGAAGGTGACATTATAATCGGGCAGAAAAACCACTTTTAAACGTCCTCCAATCGTCGGATCATTGTCGATCACTTCTGCCACAGAATTAATCAATTTAATGATTAATTTCGCCATAAAATAACCCGGGGCTGCCTTACCACCAAAAATAAAAGTACGGGGTGTAATATCTAGATTGGGATTATTTTTGAGGCGATGATAGAGAGTGACGATATGTAAAACGTTGAGATGTTGCCGTTTATATTCGTGAATGCGTTTTACCTGCACATCAAAGAGGGTACTAGGATCAACTTTAATGCCGACTTTTTTATCGATATAGTTGGCTAAATCTGCCTTAATATCGTATTTAATCTGTCGCCAATAGTCCCGAAATACCCCATCATCGACATAGTTTTCTAAACTGCGTAAATCCTCCAGATGATTAATCCAATTTTCGCCGATTTTTTCTGTAATCGCAAAAGTCAAGCGGGGATTACTAGAAACTATCCAGCGCCGGGGAGTAACTCCATTGGTTTTGTTGCTAAATTTTTCGGGAAAGAGTTCATAGAAATCGCGCAGAACATCTTTTTTCAGTAATTCTGTATGGAGGGCTGCCACCCCATTAATTGCCTGGGAACCCACACAGGCAAGGTGAGCCATACGGACGTATTTTTCGCCGCTTTCATCGATTATAGATAAACGGGACATTTTGCCGTCATCATGGGGATAAATAATGCGAATTTTATCCAAGAAACGATAGTTAATTTCGTAGATAATTTCCATTAATCGGGGTAAAAGACGACCAAAAATACTCAAAGGCCATTTTTCTAAAGCTTCTGGCAAAAGAGTATGATTGGTATAGGCGAAGGTATTTTGAGTAATAAACCAAGCTTTATCCCAATCGAAATGATGCACATCAATTAACAAGCGCATTAACTCGGCCACACCGACGGAAGGGTGAGTATCATTCAATTGTACCGACCATTTTTGATGAAAATTATCGAGACTGGGGTTCTCATATAAGTGAATACGAATCATATCCTGTAGGGAACAGGAAACAAAGAAATATTGCTGTTCTAAACGCAGTTCTTTGCCTTGAATTGGTTCATCGTTAGGATAGAGAACTTTACTGATATTTTCCGAGTGAACTTTATTATCCACCGCACCATAATAATCGCCGCGATTAAAGCGACCAAAATCAAAAGATTCACAAGCTTCTGATTTCCAGAGACGCATGGTATTAGCGGTGTTAACTCGATAGCCGAGAATTGGGGTATCGTAGGGAATTCCTTTGACTACATAATCGGCAATCCAACGACTGCGATAATTACCATTTTCGTCGGTATAGGATTCGGTATAACCGCCAAATTTTACCTCTACTCCCGCTTCCGGTCGGGCAATTTCCCAGGGATTTCCATACTGTAACCACTTATCGGTTATTTCCACCTGCCAACCGTCGTGAATTCTTTGATCAAAGATACCAAATTCGTAGCGAATACCGTAACCAATAGCGGGAATTTCTAGGGTAGAAAGGGAATCTAAATAACAGGCCGCTAAACGACCTAAACCACCATTTCCTAACCCCGGTTCTTCTTCTTGGGCAATTAATTCTTCTAGTTTTAATCCCGATTCGCTGACAGCTTTCTCCACCTGTTCGTAGATACCGAGATTAATTAAATTATTAGCCAAATGGGGACCGACTAAAAATTCGGCCGAGAGATAACAAACGGTTCTGACATCTTTTTTTAGATAGGTTTGTTGGGTGGTTAACCAACGCTGTAATAAACGATCGCGGACTGTATAGGCTAGGGCCAGGTAAAGATCGTTTTTGCTGGCTAATTCTGGCAATTTACCTTGAATATAGAGTAAATTATCCCTTAAAGCCCGTCGGATAGTTTCTGTGTCTAATCCTGTTCTGTCGTCTTCGATGATAATCGGACAAACAAAAGTTGACTCTGGAGATGGATTCATAGGGGTATTTTTACTGAAGATTGACTGCTCTTAGTCTAAAACAATCTGTCCTCAAATTTTATCAAGAAAAGCTTAAATCTTGACTAAGATTAAGGTTTAGTAATAATCAGGTTAAGATAATTAATTTTCCCTTAATAATGGCAAGTGAAGACAGGGTAAAGTTTGAGAGATGCTTATCTATTTTTGCCCCCTTAATAATTCATCTAGGAAAACCTGTTCTTGCTAAAGTAACTCCAATTTTAAGCGCAATCATCCCCCCAAAAACACTGCCCAACCAGTAAATTAAACCGAAAGTCACGTTTCCCTGCTCTAAAAACTTGTTTACCTCCAAACTATAGGTGGAAAAAGTTGTATAGGAACCACAAAAACCCGTGGCAATCATCAATCCTAATTCTGGGGCAATTATGCGAATATTTTCCTTAACCATAGTAAAGATATAGGCAATAATTAAACAGCCAGAAACATTGACAAAAAATGTAGCTAAAAATACCCATTCTTGACTGAAGAGATATTGAATTAATTCGGCGATATAAAAACGACTCAAAGCCCCAAAAATAGCCCCAATCGCCACGAATAAACCATAACGACCCCTGAAAAAATACATGGTGTCTGTCCTGCCGTTAAATAGTCAATAAATTGGAGAATTCAACTGGAAAAACTTCGGCAATAGCTGCCCCGATTCTCACGGCAATCAATCCTAAAATTATACTAGCAACGGCAAAAAAAAGACTGAGAAAATTTTGTTGATTGCGCCAGAGGATCAAGATATCTAAACTATAGGTAGAAAAGGTGGTATAAGCCCCTAAAAATCCCGTTCTAACCATTAAATCTAGTTCGTGGGAATAAAAGGGAAAACTGGGTAAAATAGCAAAAAAGAAGCCGATAGCTAGACAGCCAGTTAAATTAATAATAAAGGTTCCATAGGGAAAGCGCAAGCCGAATTTTGCTTTTGTCCATTCGGTAATGTGATAACGAGATAACGCCCCCGGAACCGCTCCTGCTACAATTGCGAAAACATCGTTCAAATCTGACATTGTTTCTAATTTTTTTGCTATCTTTGTCTAGGCTCTATCATAATTGATGCGGTTATCGATCGCATTGCCCATATTTTCAGGGGTGTTATTGTCGAGGACAACCCTCTGACTTTAAAATAGAGGTATGAAAATTCAACCGCGTAAACGTTTTGGACAACATTGGTTAAAAGATGAATCGATACTCGATCGCATCATCGGCGCTGCTAATTTACAATCAGAAGATCGGGTATTAGAAATCGGACCGGGTACAGGCATTTTAACCCGTCGTCTTCTCGATGGCGCTCAATTAGTGGTCGCTGTAGAAATCGATCGAGATCTATGGACAATTTTAAATAAAAAATTTGGCCAACAAGATAACTTTCATCTCATACCAGGCGACTTTCTTACCCTTAAACCCGAGCAACTGCCGCCAGTTAATAAAGTAGTGGCTAATATTCCCTATAATATCACCGGTCCGATCCTCGAAAAGCTCCTCGGTTCGATCGCTCATCCCTTCACCCCCCCTTACCAGAGTATTACCCTCTTAGTCCAGAAAGAAGTCGCCGAAAGATTAGTCGCTGTCCCCTCCACCAAAGCTTACAGCGCTCTCAGCGTCCGCATTCAATACCTTGCCGATTGTCAATGGATTTGTGATGTACCCCGGCGGGCCTTTTCCCCACCTCCCCAGGTGGATTCGGCGGTAATTAGGCTTTTACCCCGTGTTTTGCCGAATAATGTCAGTAATGCTGCCTTTTTGTCCACTTTAATTAGCTGGGGTTTTGCCAACCGGCGCAAAATGTTACGCAATAATCTAAAAAATTGTCTGGATAGCGATCGATTAAGCCAAATCCTGACACAATTAGAAATTAATCCCCAGGCTCGCGCCGAAGATCTCAGTTTATCGCAATGGATTGACTTGGCGGAAAAATTAGGTCAATTGCCAAAATTTTAGATTTTTTTCCTTGACAAATGCACAGTTATACCCTTCTAGCCCCCGCTAAAATTAATTTATATCTAGAAATAGTTGGCGATCGCCCCGATGGTTTCCACGAGTTAGTGATGGTGATGCAGACGGTGGGATTATGCGATCGCATCACTCTCCGGCCGAACGGATTGCAGGAATTCCGTCTCTTTTGCCATCATCCCCTCGTCCCCCAAGATAGCAGTAATCTTGCCCATCGCGCCGCCACTTTGATGGCGAGGGAATTCCCCCGGCTCTTTGCCAATTACGGCGGCATTGATATCAGCATCGAGAAATATATTCCCGTGGCTGCCGGTTTAGCGGGGGGTTCCACCAACGCGGCTGCGGTGTTAGTCGGTATCGATTTAATCTGGGAATTAGGTTTAACCCGTCCGGAATTAGAAACTTTAGCGGCAAGATTGGGCTCCGATACTTCCTTTTGTGTGACAGGAGGAACGGTTATCTGTACGGGAAGGGGAGAAATTCTCGATCCTATCGCTCCTCTGACTGGATTATGGGTGATTTTAGCCAAATACGACCATTTATCCGTTTCTACACCCTGGGCCTACCAAAGCTATCGGCAAAAATTTCAGGATACCTATCTGTCTTCTCCAGAGGAATTTCATCACCGTCGTCAGCAGGTGAGTTCCGGGGCTTTGGTACAAGCGATCGCCCAGAAAAAACCGGCCGCTATCGGCAAATTTATCCATAATGACCTCGAAAAGGTGGTTTTACCCGAATTTCCCCTCGTAGCCGAGTTAAGACAGGTTCTAGACGATTTAGGCGGCTTGGGAACGATGATGTCAGGCTCTGGCCCGACGGTTTTTACTCTCTGTTCATCTCAGGAAGTGGCGGAAACTATCGTTAAAAAGGCCCGGGAAATTCTCGTCGCTCCCGATCTACAATTTTGGATAGCGCCAATCACCGATACAGGCATTCAAGTGACTTGAGAAAAGTGAAATTGACCGCCTTTACCAAGATAACCAAACTCGCGGAATAATTGCCTCTTGATCGCTCATTTCTCGCCTTAAAATTTGCCAAACCTGCTGAAACCATTGTCGCACTTCACCGCTAGAATTACCCCGATAACGACACAAAAGACCATCTCCTAAAGTGTTAGTAACTCCCATCTCTCCTTCTAGGGAAAAATCTCTCACTTTCTCAATCAAATTTCTGCCCACCGGTTGACCGATATAAACTAAAGTACCGATCATGGCACTATCATTTAAACCGGAAAATCCCTCGATCATTTTACCACCTAACAGGCAGGATCGATCGAGCCATAAAGGTTGTCCTGATCGCCAAATTTCCCAATTAGAATGCCATTCTCCCGCTAAAAATTTCTCTCCTCGCGCAGTGCGACCAAAACGGGTAATTTCCCATCCTAACCAACTGCTATTTTCCCCTAAATCCACTCGTAAATGTTGGCGAAATGCTGCACCATTAAAGATAATCGTTTCTTGAGGTAGCCATTCTAAACTGGCATTGTCATCAATTTTAATCTCGATTAATTGCTGGGACATCTGACCATTACTCTGGTAAACTTTTCCAGCAGAAGCAGTGGTAATCAGGGCATTAGTAGCGGCTTGAAGATGAATTTTTTGTTGAAGAACATCACCCCCAACTATTCCCCCAGCCGTGTGTAAAATCACCGTATGACAAAGGTTTTTTCCTTCGGGATAAAAAGGTCTTTGTACTTTTAAAGGTGCGGTAGCATAGACGTGATTAATCTGGGTTGCGAGATTTTTTTGCGTGTAAATTAGTTCTAGGTTTCCCTGCCACATTATTTATTGATCCTCAGTCATGGTTTCTAGAAATTGCCGATAATTTTCAGGACTGAGATTAATTTTAACTTCTATTTGCTGTTCTTTATCCCTGATCAGTAAAATATATTCACTTTCTGCTTTTTTGCCGACCAGGAGAGGATTTTTTAGCTCGAATTTTTGATAAACTAGATGGGTTTTCGTCACCCGAATAACTAAACTAGGTTGGGATTGGGGATAAATGTCTAATTGCTCCCGTTCCCGATCTAAAATTAATTGTTTAGGTGTCATGCTTCTTTCGTCAGCAAAAGTAGATTTATGCCAATAGAGGGTAATCCCGCGAATTTGAGGCATTTGGATGCTAAATTTTTCATCAAAACCTTGCCGCTCCCAATTAATATCTTCCAGAGAGCCAGGAGCGGGAATTAAACGCTGTTGCCAGAAGACTTCCTTAAGATTTAAATCTTGCCACCATTGGCTAATAATTTGGAAATTCTCCAGATTATTGGGGTTGGGATTGGCATTTTGCCAGAGGAGAGGAGTAAGCATTTTGGGGTAATTTTTGCGCTGGGAAAATCAGGATAATAGTCTTCGCTGGAGTTAGGGGATCATTAAGCTCAATCATCATCGATTCTTGAGCTGCCGATCGGGCCATAATATTAACTCTCGATCGCATTTTTATTCTATCCTAAATTATCGAGGGAAAAACAGCTAAAAGTAGTCCTCATCGGCGATCGCCAGCCGCCAGCCCGGAAAACTGAGGGAAGATCAGATAGATTGGATATAATTAACTAATAAGGCTCTGTATGATCCCAAAAACTAGAATTGTTTTAATATGAACCAGCCTAGACTATTATCTTTTACCCTCGATGGTTGGGGTGTGCTAGGTGGTCCAGTTTCCCTATCCCTAGTTAACCAAGTTGGGGTATTAGTGGGTAAAAACGGTGCGGGGAAATCCGCTATCCTAGAAGGATTTGAAGCCATCTCATCCTGTGCTATCGGTAGATCGATCGGCTCTCGGATGATTGACAGTGATAGCATTCCCACAATTTTGCAGGTTGAAATTCTAACACCGACTAACCGGCGCTTAGGATACAGGTATGAGCTAATCATCCCCTTTTCTATGGACGATCTAGATACAGAAATAGATGATACCACTAACGATAATTCCTTGGAAAGTTCCTTCACTTGGGATGATTCTTGTCAGTATATTGATGGAGATCAAGAACTTCTCTGGAAAAGCCAATTTGGACTAACAAGCTTCCCTAATAATGGTGAGCCAATATTTGCTATTCTTGGCAATACTACCTCGCTGCGACAGTCAAATATACCTGGAAATTCATCGCTAAATTTACCTCCAGAAATGCAGTGGGTTTATGCTATTTTAAAAGGGATTCGTCTTCTTGGCAAAGCTGCTATCCGTCGCACATCAAGACGACAGCCTTCTTTATTAAAGGTGGCAAGTAAGAAGATTTCTGCCAGTCGATTTGATCTAGCAGATACTCTAGCTCGGAGAATATTTCGTTGGGTAGGTACGGATGATTTTGATGAACTAGAAAATGTTTGTCAACGAATAGGACTTGCCAAGAAAATCACTGTGCAGAAGTTCGTTTTGAGTGAGCATTCTGGACAGACAGTCCAAGGTAAAGAAGAAGAGTACATCGCTTCAGTATTATTAGATGGAGTCAATATTGGATTACTCTCCGATGGCACCTTGCGAGTTTTATCAATTCTTATCGAAATAATTGCTCACTATCCTAATACAACAACCATAATTGAGGAGCCAGAAACACAAATACATCCCGCAATGTTAGCAAAATTATTAAATGAAATTAAATCCTATACTTGGGATGAAAATTTAATTATATCAACTCATTCACCACAAGTAGTAGCTTGGACAAAGCCAGAAAATATTAGCTTAGTTTATCGTAACCAGGGACGGACAAGTGTTAGGAAACTAGAAGAAGGAGAGATTGAAAAAGTTGTCGAGTACCTCTGTGAAGAAGGAGATTTAGGAGACTGGATTTACAGTGGTATTCTCGATGAGTAGTAACTTGATCGCCATAATTGCCGAAGATGAGACGGACTGCGATGTGTTTCGTCAAATTATCCATCGCGTGCTGGGGACAAATACTAGGACAAAATCTTGGGCATCTAAATCCTCTAGTACATTAAAGAGAAAACTGTCAGCAAAACTTAAAGTGATGACAAGGGAAGGATGTGATGCTTTTATCATTGTTCATGATTTAGATCGTAATCCCAAGAATAACTCTCTTAACGATGAAAAACAATTGCGAGATCACTTAGAATTAAGCTGTTCTAATATTAATGGTATCAGGAAATATATCTGCATCCCAATAGAAGAATTAGAGGCTTGGTTTTGGTCTGATCCAGAAGTTGTTAAATATGTGGGACGAGGCAAGGGAAAAGCTCACCCAAACCCTCACCTAATTATCAAACCGAAAGAAGAATTGATCAAATTGTCAATCGGTGAAAATAGAAAACCCCGTTATAGTACCAACATGAATCTTGAACTAGCCCAAAAGCTAAATTTAGAACTTTGTGCCACTTGTTGTCCTTCTTTTAAAAATCTTCTCGACTTTCTGCAATCTCTGTCAAGAGGATAGCAAACCATTAACCCCTCCATCCCAGCCAAGAAACCTGCGAGCGCTACTGACTTGACACTGTTCTAAACCCCAAAAAAGGCAGATTTTATGGTAAAATAGTCGTACAAATGGGCATATTTTGCACATCAAAAGGGTAAAATCCCGATTTTTAGCGAATTTACTCACAAAAACGCTTTTTTGCCTTGTTATTGGAGTTAACCCCCCTATGACCGCCGCCCAGGATCATATTGTCCCCACAGACTTAAGCAATGAAATGTCCCGTTCCTATCTAGAATACGCCATGAGCGTCATCGTTGGGCGCGCCTTGCCCGACGCTAGGGACGGACTGAAACCCGTACACCGGCGCATTCTTTATGCGATGTACGAACTAGGATTAACCCCCGATCGCCCCTTCCGGAAATGCGCTAGAGTCGTCGGGGAAGTATTAGGAAAATACCATCCCCACGGGGATACTGCCGTTTACGATGCTCTCGTCCGCATGGCCCAGGATTTCTCCATGCGCGATCCCCTGATTAACGGTCATGGTAACTTCGGATCGATCGATAACGATCCCCCGGCAGCTATGCGTTATACCGAGTGTCGTCTGCACACCCTGGCCACCAACGCCCTACTACAGGATATCGAGTCAGAAACCGTCGATTTCGCCGATAACTTCGATGGTTCCCAACAGGAACCCGTGGTTTTACCCTCTAGAGTCCCACAACTGCTAATTAATGGCTCATCGGGCATCGCCGTCGGTATGGCCACCAATATCCCCCCCCACAACCTGGCCGAGATTATCGATGGAACCGTTGCCCTCATCCATAACCCCGATCTCACCGATACGGAATTACAGCGTTATATCCCGGGGCCGGACTTTCCCACCGGGGCGCATATCCTTGGTAGAGACGGCATTCAGGAAGCTTACACCACTGGCCGCGGTTCCATTACCCTGCGGGGAGTCGCCAACTTTGAAACCATCGAACAAAGGGGAAGACCCGATCGAGATGCTATTATTATCACCGAACTGCCCTATCAGACCAATAAAGCGGCATTAATCGAAAAAATCGCCGATTTGGTCAATGATCGCAAAATAGACGGTATTTCCGATGTGCGGGACGAAAGCGATCGCGACGGCATCCGGGTAGTGATCGAACTGAAACGAGATGCCTATCCTCGCGTCGTCCTCAACAATCTTTATAAACAAACGCCCCTCCAGTCGAATTTTGGGGCGAATATGTTGGCATTAGTCGATAACGAACCGAGATTACTGACTTTAAGGGAGTTTCTCCGCGTTTTCCTCGATTTTCGGGTAGAAGTGATCACCCGTCGTACCCGTTATGAACTCCGCAAGGCCGAGGAAAGGGATCATATCCTTCAGGGTTTACTAATTGCCCTCGCTAGTCTCGATGCAATCATTGCCCTGATTCGCAGTGCTGCCGATACAGCTACCGCAAAAGAGGGATTAGTGCAGAATTTTGGTCTCTCAGAGGTGCAAGCAGACGCAATCCTACAAATGCAGCTGCGACGGTTAACCGCCCTAGAATCGGAGAAAATTCAGCAAGAACACGGGGAATTACTGACAAAAATCAGCGATCTTCAGGATATTTTAGCCAGAAAAGAACGTATCGACACCATTATTGAGGAAGAACTGCAACAGATCAAAACCATTCACGCTACCCCGCGTCGCAGTCATATTGAACAAAGGGAAGGAGAAATCGCCGAAACTGACCTGATTGCCAACGAACAGGCCTTAATTCTCGTCACCGAACAGGGTTACATCAAAAGAATGCCCGTTAATACCTTTGAGTCCCAAAATCGGGCAACAAGGGGCAAAGCTGGCGCGAAAATGAAAGAAGACGACGGCATCGATCACTTTATCACCTGCCGCGATCACGATAGCGTCCTCTTTTTCACCGATCGCGGGGTTGTCTATAGTCTCAACGCCTATCATATCCCCACCGGTTCCCGTACCGCTCGCGGCGTTCCCATCGTGCAACTGTTAGAGATTCCCAAAGGGGAGAAAATTACCTCGGTGGTGGCAGTCAGCGAGTTCAGCGAGGATAATTACCTGATTATGCTCACACAAAAGGGATTTATCAAGAAAACCGCCCTCGCTGCCTTTAGTAATATTCGATCGAACGGTTTAATCGCCATTTCTCTCGAAGACGGTGATCAACTGCGTTGGGTTCGCTTGGCCAAAGAGGAAGACAGCGTCATTATCGGTTCTCGTCAGGGGATGGCAATTCATTTTAAGGCCGATAGTCAACAATTGCGCTCCTTGGGAAGGGCAACTAAGGGCGTAAAATCGATGAAATTGCGCTCAGGTGACGAATTAATTAGTATGGACATCCTGCCTAGTCAAATTGTCGCCCAAATCGCTGAATCTAACCAAGAAGAAACCGAGGACGAAAGCGAAGAAATTAACCCCGAAGTGGCTAATAATGGCCCCTGGGTGTTAGCGATTACCATGGCAGGACTAGGAAAACGGGTTCCCGTTACCCTCCTCCGTCTGCAAAATCGGGCGGGATTAGGAGTCAGAGTGATTAAATTCCGCAAAAAGAACGATAAATTAGCGGCTCTGCACGTTGTTAACCCCAACGAGGAATTTATGATTATCACCGAACGGGGTATTATTATCCGTCAATCCGTCGATGCTATTACTCCCCAATCGCGATCGGCCGGAGGCATCCGGGTACAAAAACTCGATGAGGACGATGCGATCGCTGCGGTAGCCCTAGTTCCCCCTAGTGATGGGTCGGAATCTGAAGACATTTAGATTTGCTGAAAAAGTTCCTTGTGGGGTGATGGGGAAGTGGGGAAGTGGGGAAGTGGGGAAATTGAACTAAAACCCCAAAACCCCAAAACCCCAAAACCCCAAAACCCAACACCTAAAACCTTCCTGCTGCCTTCGTTAAAATTTGGGATTAAAACTGGAAAAAGTGCATTAATTGGGAGATTTCCTGAGCTTCTAAGGACAAACGCCCTTTAAAATCCACAATATTCTTAAATAATCCCTGTTCTTCTCTGTTTTTAATAATGGCAGCTGCCAAATTATCACTGACGAGGGGTAGGGTTTTTAACTGCTCGATCGAGGCGGTGTTAGGATTGATTTTAGGGGGTGCGAGGGGACTTTCTGGACTATAATAGGCAAATTCTAGAATCGGTTGCCAAGCTTTCAATCTAGCCACAGGAACACTCAAAGCAGCCGCTAGATCTTCAAGAGAAAGCAATTCTACCCCCATACCCAGCAATTCCACCAACATCCGCGCTTGATGGATGGATATCCCCGGCAATCGCAGCCAATCATCCACACCCGCTTGACTGACATTAATTTTAATGCCCAATTGTGCCGCCATAGCGATCTCATCGAGGGAACGAAAGCGATAATAGGGATCATTGCTAATTTTGGCTTTTAAAGGGTTAAAAGTGCGCCCTAACCAGTTTTGCGGTGTCATTATAGTAATTGTCGCCGTTTTTCTTCAAATTCGTACTCAGAAATTAATCCTTCTTGCCGGAGGCGCTCTAATTCCCTTAAAGCTGCCCCGATCGCCTCTACTTGTTTAGGCTCTAAACTGGGGACAGTGGCAGCAGCGGTGGCAGTGGGAAAATAGTTAGCCAAAAATTGGTTATCTTGGATTAAATACCACACCGCATCGATCGCGCAAGCCACCCGGGGAATCGGAGTTTGCCAGAGGAGAAGATAGATAATTCCCCAGAGAGGTTGACCGAGATAGAATTTATGAATACCGGCGATAGGAAAGGGGAAAGCGAGAATACTACCGATAAAAGCCATAAAAATCGCTAATTTACGGCTTTTGGGCTTACTTAATAATTTTTCCACCAGAAGCATGACACCTGTTCGAGATTGATTTTAGCCTGATCTGAACTTTCTATCGTGAACTACTCTCAAGATCGTTGAGAGCTTCCTATTTCACGGGGGAGGGTTCCTCAAGACGGACTTACGCCCAGATTTTGGTCTTATATCCCCTCTATAGGCAGTATCGCGCTTTTCCTAACGACAATATCCGTAAGCTTTCATCTCGAATATTTATCGCCGCATTTATGTCCCGGTCATGGGTTGTCTGACAATGCTCACAAGTCCAATTTCTAACATCAAGCGGCAAACTACCCACTTGATTTAGGCAGACATGACAAGTCTTAGAACTAGGGAAAAACCTATCAACTTCGATATAAGTTTTTCCTTCCCATTCTGCCTTGTATTTAAGCATTGTACAAAACATTCCCCAACTACAATCACTAATAGCCTTAGCTAAATTATGATTGCGTACCATGGCTTTAACATTGAGATTTTCTACAGCAATAACTTGGTTTTCGTTAACTATCTTACGGGATAGCTTGTGGAGAAAATCCTCACGACATCTTGAGATTTTAGAGTGAACTTTAGCTACTTTACGTCTAGCTTTTTGACGGTTGTTACTTCCCTTCTTTTTACGCGATAGCTTTTGTTGTTTCCTTTTTAGATTGCGTTGATGTTTGGCTAAATGTCTAGGATTATCATATTTACTGCCATTGCTGGTAAGACAAAAATGAGTTAATCCTAAATCAATTCCTATCGCTTTTCCATCCGTTGATGTCGTCACGGAATCTAATCCGTCATCAACTAAAATAGAAGCGTAGTATTTACCGTCTGGGTTTTTTGAGATAGTAACGGTTTTAATTGTTCCTACAAATTCCCGATGACGAACACAATAAACTAATCCAACTTTACCCGGTACTTTGAGGTAGTCACCTTCAAATTTGACATTAGCTGGATAGCTAATTGATTGTTTACCATGTTTAGATTTGAATCTTGGTAATCTAGCTCGTTTCTCAAAGAAATTTTGATAAGCTTGGGATAAGTTCAAAGCGACAACCTGTAAACACTGGGAATAAGCATCTGTCAACCACTCATATTCTTTTTTGAGACTAGGCAATAGTCCCTGAATATAGTTTCTTGTCAGTCCTTTTCCTGTGGTTTTATAGGTTTCTTGGCATAAATTCAGGGAATAATTCCAAAACCAACGACAACAACCAAAGCTTTTTGCTAAGGCTATTTCTTGCTCGGTATTAGGCTTAAGTCTGAATTTGTACGCTTTGTACATAAGAGTTATCAAGAAACTATAACTATGATAACATGGTTTTTGAGAATTGTCTATATACAAAGTCAGGAGAAGTACCTCGCTTTTAGCGATGGACTTTTGCTGACATTCAGTTAAAATACTCTTTGGTTCTAACATAGGGATAAGAAATGACTACCAGAATCAAGGAAATCTTTCAGACAGGACAACCCGATCAATCCGTCACCGTGCAGGGTTGGGTGAGAACAAAACGAGAATTAAAAGAATTTACTTTCCTGGAAGTTAATGATGGCTCATCCCTAGCTAACTTACAAGTTATCCTCGAACCGACTTTACCCGATTATGAAAATGTACTAAAGTCAATTAGTACGGGAGCGGCGATCGCTGTTTCGGGAAATTTGGTTCCTTCCCCGGGTAAAGGGCAAAATATCGAGTTAAAAGCGGCCGAAATCACCCTTTATGGTGACTGTCCTGCGGATTATCCCCTACAAAAGAAACGTCATTCCTTTGAATTTCTGAGAACTATTGCCCATCTGCGAGCAAGAACCAACACCCTAGGGGCAGTAATGCGGGTTAGAAACGCTTGCGCTACCGCTATTCACACTTTTTTCCAAGAAAAAGGCTTTATTTGGGTACATACTCCTATTATTACCGCTAACGATTGCGAAGGTGCGGGAGAATTATTTACTGTCACCAGTTTAGACTTAAAAAAACCCGCCAATTTTGCCGAGGATTTCTTTGGTAAACGGGCCTATTTAACCGTCAGTGGACAATTACAAGCGGAAGTAATGGCTATGGCCCTATCTAATGTTTACACTTTTGGACCGACTTTTCGCGCCGAAAATTCTAATACTTCCCGTCATCTGGCCGAGTTTTGGATGGTGGAACCGGAAATGGCTTTTTGTGACTTGGAAGGAGATCAGGATTTAGCGGAGGCATTTCTCAAATATATCTTTAAATTCGTCTTAGAAAATTGTCCCGAAGATTTGCAGTTTTTTAACGAACGTATCGATAAAACGGTGTTAAGTACGGCCGAGAATATCGTTAATAGTGAGTTTGGCCGGATTACCTACAGCGAAGCGATCGAGTTATTAGAAAAAGCCGATCGTCAGTTCGAGTTTCCAGTAGAATGGGGCGTAGATCTACAGTCAGAACACGAACGTTATCTAGCGGAGGAACTATTCAAAAAACCCGTGATTGTCACCAATTATCCCAAGACAATCAAAGCTTTTTATATGCGTCTAGATGACAATAATAAAACTGTTTCCGCTATGGATATTTTAGCGCCCAAGATCGGCGAAATTATCGGCGGTTCCCAACGGGAAGAACGATTAGATATACTGAGACAAAGAATGCAGGAACAGGGAATGAATCCCGATGATTTGTGGTGGTATTTAGATCTGCGTCGCTACGGTTCCGTTCCCCACGCCGGTTTTGGTTTAGGATTCGAGCGTCTGGTACAATTCATGACGGGAATGACCAATATTCGCGATGTGATTCCTTTCCCTCGTACCCCTTTAAGTGCCGACTTTTAGGATGATGTCTGGGATCGACAGGAGAAAGGTTGTAATCCTCAAGCTTAAAGTGGGTGAATTTTGCTAAGTTTAGCCTGATTGATAATGATAGCGAGCTTGTAAAAAATAAACCTTATTTCCTGTGACTTTATAAACTAAACGATGCTCTAAGTCGATCCGTCGTGACCAAGTGTCGGCAGCAATATACTTAAGAGGTTCGGGTTTACCCAATCCTGTAAACGGATCGCCATCCAAAATATCTGCCACTAAGTCTAAAATTTTATCGCCTTTTTTCGGTTCGTTCCGATACCACCAGGCTAAATCTGCTTTGAAATCAGGACTAAAAACGGGCAAATAACCATGAATAGGATTGTTTTTAGGTTTATCTGGCTTATTTTCTCTTTTAGGACTCAATTCCTAACTCCTCTTTTAATTCAGCTAATGTTTGAGGAGTTGCATCTTCTCTCTGGGCCCATTCTAAAGAGCGAAATAAGCGTTTGGCATTTTCTGGCGATCGCAATAAATAAACACACTCTAATAAACTGGAAAGCTCATCTTCAGCAATTAAGGCCACATTTTTCTGATTGCGACGCTTAATGACGATAATTTGGGATTCGTCACACACCTGATCTAAGATACTGGCTAAATTCATTCTCGCCTGAGAGTAGGTGGTTTCTTTGCTTAACATGATTTTTAGGGGATACTTGTACAACCTTATTGTACAGGCCCAAGCTCTTGAACTCCCCAGAAACCCCAAAATCTCGATCGCTGGTTAGGGAGAGAAATGTAAAGATTTATTAAAATGTAGCTTTTAATACAGTTGTGGGGGGGGAGTGTGTATTGTTTTGCTATCCGCCTTTGGCGTTGGGTTAGGCTGTTGCTTAACCTGGCTGCGAGGGGGCAAACACTTATGTACTGCGTAGCGAATGGTGATGAAAAAAAGATTTTTCAGATGGCTACCAATTTTAGCCTTAACTACAGCTTTATCTTCTAACTTCTATCAGAATCACGATGATATTGCTCAAGCCCGTAATTTAAGACGTGTAAGCAATGGTTTTGCTTTCGAGATTCAGAATTGTAATAAAGACAATAATTCTGTAGTTTGTACTTTTATGGTTGCAAACTTAGGGGAAGTCAGAGATCTTTATTTTTATCCCAAAGACTCTATCATCATTGATTCTACTGGCAAGCAATTGACGGGATCGGAGGGCCGTATTGGAGGAATAGGTCGTGATCAAGTATGGGTAAGAGATATGCCTTCTAGAGTCCCCATTAACGGAAAAATTCTCTTTAAAGGAAATTTGCCCGGAAGAATCGTTTATCTGCGATTAGTAGGTCCTGGTTTCTCAGTTGAATGGAGGTAATATATTACCTCGGTTAACTGTTAACTGTTCACTGAATAAAGACTCGTAGGTTGGGTTGACGCAAGGAAACCCAACAACTTCCTGGAATATTTTCACAATTTTTGTTGGGTTTCGCCTTTTGAGCCGATGGGTAATACCTGAGCAATAATGATAGCTCAACCCAACCTACGGCTCGATTAATTAACAAACTTATTCAGGAATGATAATTATGGCAATCAGAATTAAACTTTGGGCAGATTATGGAAGTTACCCACTTTGGGGAGTAGATGA
>NZ_JADBSA010000080.1:0-2901 GCF_020246945.1 Microcystis sp. M113S1
ACTTTTTTTCCCTCAAAAAGTGCCGACCCTTGGAGTGATTGGGGGGAAAATTCAGGGACTTTTTCCCTGAAAATTAGGTAATTGACCACCTGAAAATGGGTAAAACCCCACACCCCAACCCCCAACCCCCAACCCCCAACCCCCACCGAAAAACTTTTTCAGCAAACCCTAATTACTTTCAGTAATTGCTTTCTGGTACAATTTCTGAATTCCCGTCACTAATTTATCTAACATCGATCGATGGCTATCATGAGTCGGATCAAAACTCTGAACTTTAGTTAATAATTTCGCTTCCTGTACGTCCACGTCGTCATCGCTATAGATTAAAGTGCTAATCGATGCTAGTAGATCTTGATAGATTTCTGGACTAGGATTATCGCCTAAATAGGACTCTAACCATCGATAACATTCACTGGTTTTAACTGGTTTCAGTTCCGATAATAGTGGTTTAATCTCTGGATCATCATCAAGTTTTTCCCTGACAGCTACCTGTCGTAAATAATTTCTTTCTGATGGTTGAATGACACCATCAATCCAAGCAACACCGATGAGAATTTTCAGTAATTGTTTATTTTTCATTTCACACTTCCTTGACTAACTTAGCCATAAAAAAACCGTCTTGATTATGTCGATGGGGTAACACTTCGATCGCTCCCGTTTCTGTATAGTATTCTGAGAAAGATGAATTAGAGTCGGGAGGGGCCATTTTCCAATCGGGATGAGCGGCTAAAAACTGCTCGATCACTCCTTCATTTTCTAACGGATTTAAAGTACAGGTGGCATAAACTAAGATTCCCTTCGGTTTTACCCAAGTGGCAGCCGAGGCTAAAAGTTCCCCCTGTCGTTTAGCTAGTACAGGTAAATTTTCGGGTGTTTGTCGCCAACGTATATCAGGACGCTTGTGCAGGGTTCCCAATCCTGAACAGGGAGCATCGATTAGTACACGATCGGCGATGCCGCACCACTGGGGACGATCGCGACTATCCCCCAGATGTACTTCGATCGCTTTTAAGTCTAATCTTTTAATATTGGCTTCTAACTGTCGTAAACGGGATGCCGTTTGATCACAGGCTAATATTCTACCCCGATCGCCCATTAATTCGGCGATATGAGTGGTTTTTCCCCCTGGTGCCGCACAAGCGTCGATAATTGTCTCTCCGGGCTGGGGATCGAGTAGATAAGTGACTAATTGGGCGCTAATATCCTGTAGGGTGTAATTTCCGGCTCGAAATCCCTCTAAACGCTCAATATTGCCTAAACCAGAGGTTAAACGGCAAGCTAGAGGTAACTTAAGATGATTAAAAGTTATATTGGCTGATTCTAACTCATTTTCTAGGGCTTCTAGGCTAGTTTTCAGGGGATTAATCCGAATATCAAGGTCAGGAGAGCGATTAAACCATTGACAAAGTTGTTCCGTTTCCGCAACACTAAAGCGATCTAACCACAATTGCACCAACCAATCGGGGAAACTGTGGAGAATACCCAATCTAGAAGCGGTATTTTCTGGCAAAATTAAAGGATCGTCGCCATTAGCAGTTAAACGGAGATATTGCCGCAGCATTCCGTTAACCACCGCCGCTAATTTGCCTAAATGACTGATTTTAGTTAATTCTACCGCCGTATTCACCGCCGCTGATGGGGGAATCTGGGATAGATAACGCAGTTGATAAAGACCAATATGGAGAATTCGCCGTAAATCCGGGGGTTGCTGGGCCGCGGTTTTTTTCCCCAGGCGATCGAGCAGCCCATCCAGAGTTCTTTGTCGGCGCATTATACCATAAACAATCTCCGTTGTCAAGGCTTTGTCAAGACAATTTAAGGAACTAGCGGACAAATGGCGATCAAGAGCGCGATCGGGATAGGCCGAGGAGCGATCGATATCCCGTAAAATCAGCAAAGCCAGCTGACGAGCATTATTCATGCAGTTTCTAGACGATTGCGGAGGAATTGGCGTAAAATAGTCAGCGCCGGAATCGGGATTTCGTGACCCATATTTAACTCATGATATTCAACGTTAACCCCCAAACCAAGCAGTAAATCCCTGGCTTGACGAGCTATGGCGACAGGAACGACGGTATCCTGCTTACCATGAACAATTAAGACATTTTGTGGTCCTTGGGGATGGGGTTCACCGTGCAGATAACCACTCAAGGAACCCAATCCCGCCAAGGGTAAAGATAAACCCACATCCAGCGTCATCGCTCCCCCTTGGGAAAAACCGGTCAAAAAAGTCCGCTCTAGGGGAATACCGGTAGTTGCTTCTAGGGAAATAATCCAATCGTGCAACTGTTGACGACTAGCGACTAAACCTTGATAATCGGAGGTTTCTAAAGCATACCAGGCGCGTCCCCCCGGCACTTGGGGATGATCAAAAGGAGCATTAGGAAACAAAAATTGACAATCCGCTAGATCCAGCATCGATGCAAGGGGGGCCAGATCCATGGCATCTGCACCCCAACCGTGCAGCATGATCACTAGATAGCGAGCGGGATTTTCCGGGGAAGGGGGAATGACAATCGGGTTAAAAGACAGAGTTTTTTCCTCGCAATTCTTTTTTTTCTCTATTCTATAGCGATTTTCCCGCCAGTGAGATGGGTGTTGGGGAGTCTTTTCAGTGATCACTGATTAGTAACCAGTAATCAACACTGTTCGACCGTTCCGGTTAAATAGCGGATGGTGATTCGGTAGTAGTGATGGCGGCTTCATCCTTTGCTTTGCTGTGCATTGTAGTCATGGATAAAATACCAAAGGGTTCCCCAAGGCGTTGTCAGATAAAGAGATGAGAAGGCAAAATAGATAGAAACTCAATGAAGGAAAAAAACGATGAAATGTCCAGAATGTAAAAGTGACCACATCAATAAAAATGGTCATCGTGGTCAAAAACAAAACTATATATGTGTA
>NZ_JADBSA010000081.1:0-5489 GCF_020246945.1 Microcystis sp. M113S1
GTCTCCGTTAGCAAGCAGGATTTCTCCAACCAACCAAGAGGGAACCTCTCCCGAAGCGTGTAAAGTTTGCGTGCGCCCCACGCTACTTAATCCCTTTTGCAAGATGTTTAAAGCGGCGTTTCTATCTCGACAATCTGTGTATCCACAATGAGGACAAACATGAGTTCGAGTAGATAGCGACTTTTGGACTTTTTGTCCACAATTAGCACAATTTTGAGACGTATTATGAGGTGAGACAGCTATAGTTAACTTGCAGTATTTGTCCCCAAAATACTCTAGCCATTGCCTAAAAACAGACCATCCTGCATCGGTTATCGACTTCGCTAAATGACGATTCTTGACCATGCTTTTCACATTTAAATCTTCATACGCGATTAAGTCGTTAGACTTAACTAAACGGAGTGCCACACTCTTGACAAACTCTTCTCGTTGCCTACTTACTCTTAAATGTTTCCGAGCATATCGCTTTCTAGCTTTGTGATAATTACGAGATTGTTTTTTACCCTTACGGTATTTCTTTGATTTTTTTTATTTAATCGGTTTAATTGTTTTTCAGCTTTTCTGTAATAGTTCGGACAATCAATTTGATGGCCTTGGCTATCTACTAAGAAAAACTTTAATCCGACATCAATCCCAGTTGCTTTCTGGGAAGGCGTTAAAGGTTTAACCGTGTCTCTGGGGTCTAATTTAATGCAGAACTGCACATAATAACCATCAGCACGATTAAGGATTCTTACCCGTTTAATCTGGTCTGGTTGATAGTAATTAATATCTCTAGAACCAATCAGTTTAAGAGTGCCAATATCTTTTTTGTCTGTAAAGGTAATATGACGTTTATCTTTTGATAGCTTCCATCCAGATACTTTATACTCAACGGAACGAGAATGTTTTTTAAACTTAGGGTAGCCTTTCTTTCCTTTAACCTGATTTTGGCAATTATCGTAAAACCGAGTAATTGCTCGCAAGGTTCTTTCTACAGCAGTCTGACAAGCATGGGAGTTTAAATCATCAACAAATTTCAACTCTTTTCTTAATGCTGTGTTGTACCGAAATAACTCTGTTTTGCCAACACCCGGATTATCCATCCAATAACGCAGAACTTTATTCCGAACAAATTGGGTTGTTCGTATTGCCTCATTAATGGCTTCTATCTGATTAGGTTTTGGCTTAACTTTGTATTCTAGTACAAACATTTTGACAATGCTAGACTGGGTATCAATATCTTAACACAAAATTCTTTAAGTTGACACGGCCCCCTGCCAACCGCCTGCTGCCTTCGTTGACGTGAGCCAATAGAGCCGCAAGAGATTGCCAGTTATTTTAATCATATTTAATCTTAAAATAGAGAATTGTCCCCGCTAAGATAAAGGTAACAAAATTAGCGATAATAATCGGTTTACTGCTCACATAAATCCCGTAGATTAGCCAAAGAAAAACCCCCAGACAAAAACAAATAAACATAGTTAGGGACAAGTCCTTAGCGGAACGATAACGCCAAGTTTTAATCACTTGGGGTAAAAAGGAGACAGTGGTTAATATTCCCGCCACGATCCCGATTAGTTCAATAATATTCAACGCTTATCCTCTTAGCTTAGTTTCTTTCATTTTAAACTGTTGACTATCTAAATTACGCCTGAAGACGGCTCTCTCGACATCATGGGGGTAAAGTGTTGGTAAATGTGACATTTTGTCCCATTGTTTCTATTGAGCGATTACTATCACTGAAGTGCCGATTTGTACCCTTTCAAATAAAGCCTTTATATCTCGATCGCGCATCCTGACGCAACCGTGGGAGACGGCCCGGCCGATGAGATTTTCTTGCGGTGTACCGTGAAAACCGATAAAATTCGCACCATCGGTCCAAAATCCGATCCAACGCGCCCCTAAAGGGTTGTTTTTTCCCGATGGCACCAGTTGCCCGGTGAAGGGATGTTCCCAGACCGGTTCCCGCACCATCTGAATCACCCTAAATTGTCCCGTTGGGGTTTCCCAACCCGGACGACCGATCGCCACTGGGTAAGAAGCGATTATTTTCTGTCCTTGGTAAACAAAAACCCGTCTTTTTTTTAAATTCAGCAGCAAACGGGTTTCCGTTCGGGTTGCCGTGGTTGCGGTACGGGAATTGCCCAGACTAATCGGGGGATGGAGGAAAAATTCCCCTATTCCTAGATATAAACAGAGAATCGCCACAAAAACTCGCATCTGATACCAGCAAAGTCAAAATTTTTTATCCGTATTCTAATCTGATTGTGACGATATAAAACCACAGTCGATATGACCACTGCGAGATGCTCCCGATCAAATCGGAGTCGAGTTAGGCTAATTCGGCTACACTAATCCATAGCTAGAATATTAACTTTTGTAACTATGACCGCCGCTATTGCTCTCGATCGCGTTTCTAAAATCTATAACAATCTCCCAGTAGTTAACGAGCTTTCCTTTACCATCGAAAAAGGGGAAATCTTTGGTTTACTCGGTCCCAATGGTGCGGGAAAATCGACGACAATCCGCATGATTATCACCCTCACCGAAGCAAGTCAAGGAGAAATCGCAGTGGCGGGGTATGATGTGAAAAAATACCGCGATCAGGTGAAAAGAAATATCGGGGTAGTCTTGCAACAGATTAGCGTTGATGGGGAATTAACCGTCTGGGAAAATCTGGAATTTCACGGCCGGATGCACCATATCCCCAATCCCCAGAGACAGGAATTAATCGATCGCTATTTAGATTATGTCAGTTTAAGCGATCGAAAATCTGCCCTTGCCAAAACTCTTTCCGGAGGGATGAAACGACGTTTACAGATTGCTCGCGCTCTTCTTCACGAACCAAAAATCCTCTTTCTCGATGAACCGACTGTCGGTTTAGACCCCCAAAATCGTCGTCGTTTGTGGGAAGTAATTCGCGATTTAAACCAGCAAGGAATGACAATTTTATTAACCACTCACTACATGGAAGAAGTGGAATTTCTCTGTCAGGATAACGCCACGGGAAAACCGGGCAGAATTGGTATTATGGATGCGGGCAAATTAATCGAATTAGGAACTCTAACGGATTTTCGCACTAAGTATGGCGAGGGTTTAGTTATCAAACAAGTTGGCGATAAAATCGATTATAAATTCTTCCCCACCGTGGCTGATGCCAATGCCTATCTTGACAGTTTGAGCGATAAAACTGGCGTAATGTGTCGCCCTTCCAACCTCGAAGATATCTTTGTGGAACTGACGGGACATAAATTAGATTAAATTCTTGGTTTGGCTGTTAGGAAGTTGTTCAGTTATCGGTTTTTGACTCCGGTTTTTCTGAGATTAGCTGTGTTTAAATCGGCATTTCTTGGCTTTTATCTGATGTCTATTTTATTGTCAAACCTGCTAGAGTCTAGGTCAATTAGCTGAGGCTGTCCCTAAAAACCGAGTTTAACCCTAAAAAAAGAGGCTTTTAGCGGGTTTTAAGCTTTTTGAGCCAGATAAATGGCCTAGGAAGGGAACTTTTTACCGAGAGGGAGAGTCGTCGGGAACTGGATAAAAACTAGAGTCCCCTCTCGATCGATAGACAAAATTGACGGTAATCGTTTAGAATAAAGCACTGAATACTGACGAGATGACAATTATCCCTATGACCGATCTCCAGACAAAAACTAGATGGTCAACAGCGCGGCGATATTACGAGTTGCTTAGTGTTTTAGTGGAACGTAATCTCAAGGGACGCTATCGGGGTTCTTTTCTGGGGGTTTACTGGTCCTTGTTAAATCCCCTGATTATGACTGCACTATACACGGCAATTTTCGGCACGGTTTTCGCCTCTTATTTTGATAATTCTATAGTTAACTATGTCCTAGCGGCTTTCACCGGTTTAGTAGTAATAAATTTCTTTAATGCTTCCACTAACCAAGCTTTACCTAGTATCGTTGGTAATGGCAGTATTCTCAATAAAATTCGTCTGCCGGTTAGCATCTTTCCCGTTTCGATGGTAGTGGCAAATATTTTTCAATTTGCTATTAGTATCTTTCCCCTTTTGGCTATAGTAACTCTTTGGAAATCTCAAAGTTTAATTAATGTAATTGCTCTGATTTTTCCCGTGATCGGTCTTTCTATGGTTTGCACGGGAGTGGGTTTTTTGGTCAGTACCCTCTACGTTTTCTTCAGAGACTTACCCTATTTTTACGAAATTGTTTGTTTTGTCGCTTGGATTAGCAGCCCGATTTTCTATCCCCCGGAAATTATTCCTCCCTCCGTAAAACCATTCCTCCTATTAAACCCATTATTGCCGGTAATCGAAAGTATTCGCCAATTGTCCCTTTCCCCCGGATTACCGGATTTTGGTTTGATTTTTCAATCTCTACTCGGTGGGATCATCATCTTAGGAATTGGTTGGACTTGCTTCCGACTCTGGCGACATTTATTTATGGATTTATTATAAATGACAGAAGTAATTCGACTCGATCAAGTGTCTCTCGAAAGACGTACTCAAGAAGAATTCTCCTACGATCTAAAAAGGACAATCTTCTCTATTCTTGAAGGTAAATATCGTCAACCTGCCAAAAAATTAGTTCTAGATGATATAGATTTAGTCATTAATTCCGGAGCGAAATTAGGTATCATTGGAGCTAATGGCGCAGGAAAATCTACTCTCTTAAAAGTCATTTGTGGTATTCTGGAACCGACAAAGGGACAGGTAAGAGTCAGGGGACAAATTGCCTCTCTAATTGAATTAGGAGCGGGTTTTGATCCAGATTTACCGGTAAAAGATAATATTATTCTCTATGGGGTAATGCTGGGATTTTCTCGTCAGGAAATGAAGGAAAAAACCAAAGATATCCTTGACTTTGCTGAGTTAGAAGAATATATGGGAGCGCCGGTGAAATCTCTTTCTTCCGGGATGGTGGCTCGTTTAGGATTTGCGATCGCTACGGAGGTTCACCCCGATATTCTTATTCTTGATGAAGTCCTTTCCGTCGGGGATGAAAGTTTTAAAAATAAGTGTAAACGACGGTTAAAAAAATTCTGGAATTCTAACGCCACTATTTTAGTAGTTTCCCACGATTTGACTTTAATTCAAGAGTCCTGTAACCAAGTAATTTGGCTAAATAAAGGTCAGTTGCAATGTCAGGGTACATCGGAAGATGTAATCAAGTTTTATTTGGATTCTGTACATCAAAATGAAGTTAATTTTTAATTAAGTAGGTAATCTCAATTAATTGTTAGATAGTAATAATGTATCTACGTTTCATACCAAATCCGTTTTTAATAGTGTGATTAACCCTCAAGTTATCAATTGTTTCTCCCTGCTCCCCACTCCCTGCTCCCCACACCCCACTCTCCTATACCTTTTAAACAGGATTTAGTATTACTTAGGGTCTGCTGAAAAAGTTTTTCGGTGGGGGTTGGGGGTTGGGGGTTGGGGGTTGGGGGTTGGGGTGTGGGGTGTGGGGTGTGGGGTGTGGGGTTTTACCCATTTTCAGGTGGTCAATTACCTAATTTTCAGGGAAAAA
>NZ_JADBSA010000082.1:0-10505 GCF_020246945.1 Microcystis sp. M113S1
ATGTACTGTCTTACACAAAGTCCACAGACTTTCGCGAACTTTCAGAAGCCCGATTCCGTGTGTCCCACGGTACGGTTCTGACTAAACGCTTCTTGTACTTGTTGCGCGCGACTTTTTACCCGGACAAGCTTTTCTGAACGGAACTCCCTAAGCCGAGTTTTCAAGGTGCTGTCCGCCCACTTGGTTTTCGAGACGGTCTTTTTGATTCTAACGTAAAGCCAACCTAGAACGGCGGGGTTTCCCACCCAAAATTTTCGATGATCATTTTTCTAGTCCGAAAAGCTCGCTCTTGAAAAAGGGGACAATTGTTAAATATTATTAAAATAATATTTACTAATTAACCAAAATACCAGTGAAACTAGCTCAAGCTCAGACGATATTAACAGACACTTTAACCGTATTTTGGGGAGAATGGCTAGATTTACGCGCTAGAGTCCTTCAGATCGCAGCCACAGGTTTAGTTTCTCCCCTAATCTATATTATTGGTTTCGGGTTGGGGTTGGGAAGCGCCCTCGATCGCTCGATGAAACCCTCGATCGGCGATTCTTATCTAGAATTTATCTTACCCGGAATGGTGGCCCTGTCCTCAATGGCGATCAGTTTCGGGGGAACCACCTTTTCGATCTGTGGCGATCGCTTATTTAGTAAAACCTTCGAGGAATTATTATTACTTCCCGTCCATCCCCTCTCATTATTTTTAGGCAAAGTTTTCGCGGGAATTTTGCGGGGTGTCATGACTTCTGCAGCAGTGATTCTCGTTGCTATCTTGTTTACAGGAAAATTTGCCAGTTTTCTCAATCCCCTCTTTTTATTAGTTTTAATCTTAAATTGTGCCGTCTTTGCCAGTTTAGGGGCAATTGTCGGATTGCGAGTTACATCCCTCGAAAGTGTCGGTCTGTATAATAACTTTATAATCGTGCCGATGTCTTTTTTAGGAGCAACTTTTTTCGATCCCCAAACCTTACCCTGGCCATTAAAAATTATTGTTTATTCCTTGCCCCTCACCTATGCTAGTCTGGGATTAAGAGCCGCAGCCTACGATATCAATCAATTTCCTTGGTTCGCTATCCCCATTTTATTAATCGTCGCTATTCTTCTCTCGATCATCGGTGCTTATCAATTCTCCCATCAAAGGGATTAAATCAGTGATCAGTGATCAGTAATCAGTAATCAGTGAGCAGTAATCAGTAATCAGTGAGCAGTAATCAGTAATCAGTAATCAGTAATCAGTGATCAGTGATCAGTAATCAGTGATCACTGATCAGTTATCAGTAATCAGTAATCAGATTTTAGTTTTCGGTGAACAGTATTAAGTGGCAAGTTCCGAGCTTTCTTTGCACTGTTTACTGTAATCCTGACTCCTATCTCCTGACTCCTATCTCCTGACTACTTTTTACTTTGAATAAATATATCCTTTTTTATAAACCCTACGAGGTATTATGTCAGTTTACTGATGAAAATGGGCGCTCGACTTTAAAAGATTATATTCCTATCCCCAATATCTATTCAGTCGGTCGTTTAGATAGGGACAGCGAGGGATTATTATTACTCACAGATAACGGTCAATTACAGCATCGTTTGGGTCATCGTCAATTTGCTCATCCGCGTACCTATTGGGTACAAGTCGAAAGAATTCCTGACCTAAACGCTTTAGAAAAATTGCGTCAAGGTCTTCCTATTCAGGATTATCTCACTCGACCAGCCATAGTTAATTTACTAGATTTTGAACCAGATTTACCCCCCAGAGAGCCACCGATTCGTTATCGAAAATCTGTCCCCACCGCTTGGTTAGAAATTACCTTAACTGAGGGGAGAAATCGTCAGGTAAGAAGGATGACGGCAGCTGTTGGTTATCCCACTTTAAGATTAATTAGAACAGCCATTACTATTGACAAAAACAATAAATTATGCTTAACAGGATTACAACCCGGTCAATGGCGAGAAGTGACTGAAAAAGAGAGAAAAACCTTAGAAAGGTTATAATTTTTGCAAGTAACCTTGATAACCAAAATTGAATGTATAGTTTGGGACTTGCTCAGATGATCCACAATTATCTATAATTGTGAATATTAAACCGAAAGACAAATATGAAAGTTAAAATTAAAAATCTTGGCATTTTAAAACAGGCAGAATTCAGTTTAGGCGACCTCACAATTATCTGTGGTCGTAATAATACAGGTAAAACTTATGCTACCTATGCTTTATTCGGTTTTTTAGACACTTGGCGAAGACTATTAACGGGGCCAAGATTTGGCCTCAAAGAAAAAATTGAGCAACTACTTTCTGATGGTGTAATTAGTCTCGATCTACAGGAGTATGTTCAACAGTGTGAAAGTATTCTTACTACAGGTTGTCAAAGATATGTTCGACAAATACCTGAAGTTTTTGCGGTCAACGAGGAGAGGTTTAAAAATGTTGATTTTCAGATAGAATTAAATTTTGACAATATTCAATTTGAAAATGGGTATGAAAGGACAATTAGCACAGCTAAATGGGAAACTATCTCGATTAGCAAACCTGAAAATAACCCCTATTTATCCATTACATTGCTAAGAGAAAAATCTAATATAAATCTGTTAGTTAATGTTCTTGAAGAGATCATTGACAACAGTATCAAAGATATAATTTTCTCTCAGTTTTTTCCCAGGCCATTTATTGCCAGTGCAGAAAGGACAGGAGCGGCAATTTTTCGCAAAGAGTTAAATTTTGCTCGTAATCGTTTACTGGAAGAAATTAGCAAAAATAGCAATTTTAATCCTAGAGAACTGTTATTTAATGTTTCTCAGGATTATGCGCTCCCGGTCAAAGAAAATGTAGATTTTACTAGACAAATAGAAACAATTGTCAAAAAAACTAGCTTTATTGCCGAAAATCATCCCAGTATTTTAGAAGATTTTGCCGATATTATTGGTGGTCAATATATGATTACTAGCAATGATGAACTTTATTACATTCCTAAAGGAAAAAAACTTAGACTATCGATGGATGAAAGTTCTAGTGCTGTACGTTCTCTTTTAGACATTGGCTTTTATTTAAGACACGAAGCTCGCATCGGAGATTTGTTAATGGTAGATGAACCTGAATTAAATCTCCATCCAGAAAATCAACGCCGTATCGCTAAACTTTTCGCTCGACTGATTAACATTGGTATTAAAGTTTTTATCACTACTCACAGTGATTATATTATCAAAGAAATCAACACATTAATTATGCTCAACCAGGAAAAACCACACCTGAAACAAATTGCAGCGGAAGAAGGCTATAGACAAGAGGAATTATTATCGGCCGATCAAGTTAAAGTCTATATTGCTGAACAAGCTTTAGAGATGTTAAAAGGAAAAAAAAGAAAGACAAAATCACACACTTTAAACCCCGCTAAAATTGATCCAGAAATGGGTATCGAAGCGCGCAGTTTTGATACTACTATCGAAAATATGAATCGCATTCAAGCGGCTATTATTTGGGGTGAGGAGTAATGTCTGATATTGCTATGCTCAAAGAAATGATTAAGGATTGTGCGATAATAGATTTGGAATATCAAAAAAAATACAAACGAGATAGCTATTTACTGAAACTGACAGAAACTCAAGATAACTATTCGTTTGTGGTTAATGGAATGCCGAAACCCGATGAGGTTATTGTGATCAAGCTAGATGAGTTTTTTGATGTCCGCAAAATTTTTACTGGTAGTAAAGGTGAGTGTAAGCGTGCAGATTTTATAATTATCGCTAATACCACTTCTGAAAAAGTTATCCTTTGTTTGGAAATGAAGAAAAGCAGAGATGATAATTCATCGATAATTAAACAATTAAAAGGAGCCAAATGCTTTGTCTCCTATTGTCGTGAAATCGGACGCTTATTTGGGAATCAACCCGATTTTCTTCGGGACTATCAATATCGCTTTGTTAGTATTAAAAATATCAGTATTTCTAAAACAACCACCAGCAGCCCTAAATTTTCTCAAAAAAGTGAGATTCATGATCAACCAGAAAAAATGTTAAAAATTTCCGCTAAAGCCAAGCACTTTCAAGAATTAATTTAGTCCTATAGCTTGACATTATGAACGATTTAATCTCGATCGAATAACGATCTTTTGCCGAGAGTGCCGAAAGAGCCTTATCGATGCTCATTTTTAAAAACTTCAAACACCTGCCGACTGAAATATTTTAACTTATCAGCCACTTTGGGAGAGGGTTGATAATTGCCGACTAATTGCCAATTTTCCACCGTAGATAGTCGCCAAGCGGTTCCTTGATGGTTAAAAGCCTGCATTTCTAAGCCAATCAAACGCTGATGCTGATCCTCGCTATCGAGATGAAAACGAATTTGTACCAGAATACTGCGCCCTTGAATTCTGGGACTCCAACCGGGAAAATGGAAAGCGATATCGATCGAGTCGGGATCTGTTAACTCCCTTGTGTGGGGATCATTGCGCCAAGGTTTCAGATCTGCCTTTGCATCGGGGAATTGTTGTTTAAACAGGTTGACGAGTGTGGCGATCTTTGCCGTTAATTCTAATCCTTTTGCCTGTTCCGACGCATTCATGCTCACCTCTGATAATTGCTTATAAAGTAACTATTTATACAGTTTAGCCCTGCTTTTTGCGACTATTGCACCAATTATAACGATATTTTCTCGATCGAGTCCAAAATGCCGCACCTGTCAATCAAGATAGCGCAGCCAAAAAGACAAAATCAAAACTAAACTAGAAAATAGGATAATCGACAGGAACAGTATTTTCTATGAATCCCCAAGAGTCTCTATTACAATCGATCGAAAAATTAGGCTATCGGGTTACGGTGGGTGATGTGGCGGCAAAATCGGGTTTAGAGATTAACGCTGCACAACAGGGATTATTAGCTTTAGCTGCGGAAGCGGGGGGACATTTACAGGTAGCAGATACGGGGGAGATTATCTATCTTTTTCCCGAAAATTTTCGCTCAATTCTTCTGAATAAATATTGGCAATTAAAGTTAAAAGCTTTCGGTAGTAAAATCTGGCAAGTAGTTTTTTATGTTATTCGCATTTCCTTTGGCATTGTTTTAATTATTTCGATTTTAATCCTCTTGCTGGCTATTCTGGCCATCCTGATAGGCTTAATGTTCAAAGATAGTGACTCGGATAACAATTCGGGAAATAGCAAAATTAATATTAACTTCTTTCCCACGGACTTTTTCTGGATTTTTTATCCCGATTTTGGTAATAACTACTACGAAAGAAGAGATAGGGAAGTTAAGGCAGAAAAACCCGCTAGTAAGATGAATTTTCTGGAGTCAGTTTTTTCTTTTCTTTTTGGCGATGGCGATCCTAATTTTAATTTAGAGGAGAGACGCTGGCAAACTATCGGTCAAGTAATTAAAAATAATCGTGGCTCGATTATTGCTCCACAAATTGCCCCCTATCTCGATAGTATTACCGCTAGTCATGAGGAGACAGAAGACTATGTTCTGCCAGTTTTAACTCGCTTTAATGGGTTGCCGCAAGTGTCCGATCGAGGCGATATTATCTATTATTTTCCCGATCTACAGGTGACAACCAAAGAGAGAAAAGTACAAGCATTGTCACCCTATCTAAGAGAAAAAAGCTGGAAGTTTAGCGAAGCGGATAGTGGTCAAATTATCTTAGCTTTAGGTTTAGGGGGGGTTAACTTTATCCTCGCTTTAGTTTTAGGATTTTTGCTCAACAGTGATAGTGTCGATTTGAGCGGTTCTCTGGGGTCGATAGTCACAGGGATCTACGGTTTTCTCCTCAGTTATGCCGCTGCTTTTTTGGGGATTCCCCTCGGTCGTTATTTCTTTTTGCAGTGGAGAAATGAGCGGGTTAATCAACGCAATCAACAGCGAGAAAAAAGAGCAGATTTATTAGCACAAAGTAATCCTGAATTAGAGCAAAAACTTGCCTACTCTCGTCAATTCGCTGACCAAAAAGTGATTACAGATGCTGATATTAGTTATTCTACCGATCAAGACTATCTCGAACAAGAGATCGAGCGCTCCGATAAAATCGATCGAGAATGGCAAAAACGCTTAGAATCGCCCGATTAATCGCTCAAATCCCCACCAGTAAGTTTACTAAAAAGAGGGCGAAGGCAATTCGCCCCGACCAGAAAAAATGCTCTTTAAGTAAGTAGTTATAATTCAATTGAAGATAGATTCTGCCCGGTGCATCTCACATTTGCAGAAATACCCACAATCAGCAATTATCAATGACTCTTAAATGATGACAAATGTGTCAGCAGCTGCCTGTAAGCATCCCACCGAAAAACTAATGCGCTCCGGGGTTTGGGGGCGGCGCCACGACCCCAACGGGGGGTTTGGGGGGTAGAACCCCCCAAAGGCTTGGATTGAGTGATAAAATCGGAAGTAATGCCAAATGTTAGCCGAGAGTTTCTGACAATTTTTAACACCTACCTACTTAACTTAAACGATCGAGAGTGCGATACTGAATTGCTTCGGCAACGTGGGAACTTTTCAGCATTTCACTATCTCCTAAATCGGCAATGGTGCGGGCAACTTTGAGAATGCGATCCATTGCTCGGGCCGATAAACCCAATTTTCGGATTGCCCCTTCTAAAATATGGCGACTGCTATGATCAAGAGCGCAAAAACCCCGCAAATGCTCGGAATTCATCTCCGCATTAGAGCGAATCCCCGTATTCTGAAAGCGATCGCTGGCCTTTTGTCTGGCCCTTTCTACCCGTTGCCGCACTTGCTCAGAAGCTTCTCCCCGACTCTCTTGGGTCATTTCTTCCGGTTTCAGGCGATTTACCGTCACTTGTAGGTCAATACGGTCTAAAAGCGGTCCCGATAATTTCGCCCAATACTGTTCCCGTTGTCGCGGTGAACAGCTGCAGGGTTGCACCGAATCGCCGTAATAACCACAGGGACAGGGATTAGTACTGGCCACTAGGGTAAAACGCGCCGGAAAAGCGACGGAAAGACGAGTGCGAGAAATGCTCACATAACCATCCTCTAGGGGTTGTCGGAGATATTCCAAGACACTGCGCTTAAATTCCGTTAATTCGTCCAAAAATAAAATACCACGGTGGGAAAGAGAGATTTCTCCCGGTCGGGGATAAGTGCCACCTCCCACCAGCGCTGCCCCGGAAGCGGAGTGATGGGGACTGCGAAAAGGACGCTCGCGCACCAGGGAACCTCGATCTTTCAGTAATCCGGCGACGGAATGAATCTGGGAGACTTCTAGGGATTCGGCAAAGGTTAACTGCGGCAGAATTCCGGGTAAACGTCGCGCTAACATGGTTTTACCGCTGCCCGGCGGCCCGACAAAAATTAGGTTATGACCCCCAGCTGCGGCAATTTCCAGGGCCCGACGGCCAATTGCTTGGCCTTTGACATCCTTGAGATCGGGGAGATTTACCTGCGATCGCCCAAATTCCTCGGCAGCGTTAAAAGTCATCGGTGAATAGCGATCGGGTTCATTTAAGAAATTTACCACTTCCGATAGATGACGAAACCCATACACTTGTAAGCCTTTAACCACGGCCGCTTCTTTGGCATTATCGGCGGGAACCACTAAACCCTTGATCCCCATTTTTTCGGCGGCGGCAGCAATGGGTAAAACCCCCGCCACGGGACGCAAACTACCATCGAGGGATAATTCGCCTAAAAAGAGAAAATCCCCCAATAAACCGGCTTCTACCTGTTCGGAAGCCCCTAAAATGCCGATACTAATCGGTAAATCATAAATTGGCCCCTCTTTGCGGATATCGGCGGGACTTAAATTGATGACAATTTTGCGGATGGGAAAGGCAAATCCAGCATTTTTTAGGGAAGCTTTTACCCTTTCTTTCGACTCCTGCACTGCGGTATCGGGTAAACCCACCACGGCAATTCCGGGTAATCCCCCCGATACATCCACCTCTACCCCGATTTTAATGGCATCGATGCCGATAATTGCCGCACTCCAAACCCTTGCTAACATTTTGGCTCAAGTAAAAATAAAGTGAGTTCTTAGGAAAATGAAACAGGATGTTAGGCTAGTTTTCCGCATAAAAATGATTTTATCTGGGAATTTACCCTGAAAATAACCGTATTTATCGGGATAACCTCACCAGAAAAGCTGAGAGCTTAATGGTATAGTTGAAAAAAAAGTAATTTGTCTATGAGCGAGACTATTTTTAGCAAAATTATCCGTAAAGAAATTCCTGCCTCGATCGTCTATGAAGATGATCTGGTCCTCGCTTTTCGAGATGTTAATCCCCAAGCACCCACCCATATCCTCATTATCCCCAAAAAACCGATTCCGAAACTAGAGGAAGCCAGCGACAGCGATCAAGAGCTATTGGGACATTTGTTACTAACTGTTAAAAAGGTGGCCGCCGAAGCTAAATTAAGTCAAGGTTATCGAGTGGTGATTAATAATGGGGAACAGGGAGGTCAAACCGTCGATCATCTTCATGTCCATCTCTTAGGCGATCGCCCAATGGCCTGGCCTCCGGGTTAAACTCCCGTTGTTTTCCCGCATTTTTGCGGAATTATAGAGCTAGAAGCCTTCTTTTCCGAGTCTGTCTTCTCGATTTAGTTACCTTTTGCTCCTGATGAATAAGTCTATTTCTGCGATCGCATTGGCCAGCACCCTGCTGCTATTTCCCTTCACCCCTACGACTCTCGCTCAATCGGAATGCTTTCTCCAAAGAGCAGATGGACAACACATAGATCTTAGCCGTCTCTGTGGCGGTTCATCTAGAAATAGGAAAAATTCCCCGCAAGTTTATCAGCTACCGATTCAACGCCGGGTTAGCGGCATTCCCACGGTGATGGTGGTTTTTAATAACCGTCACTATTATGAAATGCTTTTTGATACGGGAGCTAGTGGCATCGTCCTTACCGATGCCATGGCGAAAGCGATGAAAGTCAAACGGGAAAGGGAAGTACTTGTTCATACCGCTGGCGGTGTCGTTAAGGTTTATCTTGGTCGCATTAATTCTGTTAAAGTTGGCGAGGTGGTTTTATCTAATCAGATTGTTGGTATTTCTCCCCAAATGGAAGGGTTAGGACTCTTGGGACAAACTTTTTTTGGTTCCTATGATGTCACGATCAAAAAAGATGTGATCGAATTACGTTATCGTTCATAGTCTGACGGGAAAAATGATCGCTTTTCTGACTCTAATCTAAAGTTTCTCTCTCTATTTGTTCCCGTTCGATCGCTTCAAATAAGGCCCGGAAGTTGCCTTCTCCAAAACCTCTAGCGGCATGACGGCGCTCGATTAATTCAAAAAAGAAAGTCGGCTGGGAAAAAATTGGTTTAGTAAAAATTTGCAGTAAAGTCGGCTTTTCTGGGAGGGAATGACTATTTTGTTCAAAATCGATGAGAATTTCCTGTTTTTTAATTTCTGACCATTCCCAATCAGCAATATTAAAATCTTTTTTTTGATGGTTAATTTGTTGATAATAACTATTGGGAACTGACAAAAAATCTACTTTTCTTTCTTTTAATTGTTGAGTTAATTTTAAAATATTTGCTGTTTTTAAAGCAATGTGTTGAATGCCAGATTTTTGATTAATATCTAAAAATTCTTGAATTTGAGAACTGTTACTATCTGGCTCATTAATCGGTAATTTTAATTCAGTTTTGGGGTGAACAAGTACCTGAGAATAAAGACCAGAACGCTCCGTTTTAATAGTAAAAGTTTGCCTTTTTTTAAAGCCTAAATTTTTCTCATACCAATTGGCTGTTAACTCTAAATTCCCCTGAAAAACATTTAAAACTAAATGATCAATTGCCAGAATATCCTGATTATATTGTTCCTTACTATCATACTCAATTAGATTAGGATCGGCTAAAATTGGCGTGATTCCCTGTCTTTCAATTAACGTATGTTTGAGATTAGCAATGCTAGAGATTTGACAGCTTTTTATCTTACCCCTAGCCAAAACAGTTTCCTCAATAAAAATGTCCTGTTTAATTCTCCTAGCTAAACTATCTAAATCCTCCACTTGAAAAGCTACATCCGCCACCCCTTCAGGATATTTACTTAAAAATTCCGCCACGGGACTAAAGGAATTTAAGGGAGAAGATAAGATAAAAATAATCTGTTTAGTTTTATCTTTTTGGATGCCATTGCCAACTATTTCCGTGTGCGTGTGGAGATTAACTAAACTTGCGATCGTCTGAAAATCCATCACCCGCACAAACCAATCTCGCCATTTTTTGGCCGATTCTACATAAAAATGAATATGATCAATAAACATAGATAAAGTCAAAAAAGGGGGTTTTTCAGTGAGCAGTAAACAGTCAACAGTCAACAGTCAACAGTCAACAGTAAACAGTGAGCAGTAAACAGTAAACAGTGAGCAGTAAACAGTGAGCAGTAAACAGTGAGCAGTAAACAGTAAACAGTGAGCAGTAAACAGTAAACAGGTATAAAGATAAAGATAACTAACTAACTAACTAACTAATTAACTTAAAACTTACATCTGATAACTGATAACTGATAACTGATAACTGATAACTGATAACTGATAACTGATAACTGATAACTGATA